>NZ_LZKD01000151.1:0-91217 GCF_001668695.1 Mycobacterium sp. E2497 | reverse complement strand
CGAGATCAGCGGATGGAGCCTGGAGATCGCGCCCGAGGCGCTCAACTGCGCGGCGCCCGACACCGGGAACATGGAGACGCTGCACCTGTTCGCCACCGAGGAACAGCGCAAGCAGTGGCTGGAGCCATTGCTTGGCGGCGAGATCCGCAGCGCCTTCTCCATGACCGAGCCGGCGGTCGCCAGCAGCGACGCGCGCAACATCGAGACCTCCATCGTGCGCGACGGCGGCGACTACGTCATCAACGGCCGCAAGTGGTGGACCTCCGGCGCGTCGGACCCGCGCTGCAAGATCCTGATCGTCATGGGCCGCACCAACCCGGACGCGGCGAGCCACCAGCAGCAGTCGATGGTGCTGGTGCCGATCGACACCCCCGGCGTGACGGTCGTCCGCTCCACCACGGTCTTCGGCTACCAGGACCAGCCCGGCCACTGCGAGATCATCTACGACAACGTCCGGGTGCCGGTCACCAACCTGCTCGGCGAGGAGGGCGGCGGTTTCGCGATCGCCCAGGCCCGGCTCGGGCCGGGCCGCATCCACCACTGCATGCGCGCGCTCGGCCCCGCCGAGCGCGCGCTGGCCCTCATGGTGGACCGGGTGCAGAATCGGGTGGCGTTCGGCCGCCCGCTGGCCGAACAGGGCGTGGTGCGAGAGGCGATCGCCAAGTCGCGCAACGAGATCGACCAGGCGCGGCTGTTATGCCACAAGGCGGCCTGGACAATCGACCAGCACGGCAACAAGGCCGCGCACACGTTGGTGTCGCAGATCAAGGCGGTGGCGCCGCAGGTGGCCTGCAATGTGATCGACCGCGCCATCCAGGTGCACGGTGCCGCCGGGGTCAGCGAGGACACGGTGCTGGCCCGGTCGTACGGCTGGCATCGGGCCATGCGCCTGTTCGACGGCCCCGACGAGGTGCACATGCGGACCATCGCGCGCGCCGAACTCGGCGCGGAGAAGTCTCCGCTCGCCGCGGCGGTCACACATGACTGAAACACTGCGGGAACTGTCCGGCGCATGGAACTTTCGCGATGTCGCCGACGAGACGCCGGGGCTTCGGCCCGGGCGGGTGTTCCGCTCCGGCGAGTTGAGCCGTCTCGACGACGCCGGCCGCGCGACGCTGCGCGAGTTGGGTATCACCGACGTGGCCGATCTGCGCGCCGCCCGGGAGGTCGCCCGCCGCGGCCCGGGACTGGTTCCCGACGGCGTCGACGTCCACCTACTGCCGTTCCCAGACCTCGGTGACGAGGACCAGCAGAGCGACGACGACGCGCCGCACGAAACCGCGTTTCGGCGGCTGTTCCAGGGCGATCCCGACCAATCCGACGAGGCCGTCAACGAGGCCGCCGTCCGCCACATGATCGACGAATATCGGCAATTCCCGTTTCGCAACGGAGCGCAACGCGCTGTGCGGCATGTCTTTTCGTTATTGGCGGCCGGGCATTCGGTGCTCACCCACTGCTTTGCGGGCAAGGACCGCACCGGCTTCGTGATCGCCACGGTGCTGGAAACGGTCGGCATCGACCGCGACACCATCGTCGCCGACTACCTGCGCAGCAACGCCGCGGTACCGCAACTGCGAGACCACATCTACGAGATGATCCAACAGCGTTCCGACGTCGATCTGACCCCGGAGGTCGTCACGTTCACCAAGGCGCGGCTAGCTGACGGTGTCCTCGGCGTCCGGCCGGAGTACCTGGCCGCCGCGCGCCAAGCCATCGATGAGGCGCACGGCTCGCTGGACGAATACCTGCGCGACGCAGGTATTGCGCAGGCGGATGTCGACCGCCTGCGCAACGAACTGCTCGCCTGATCCCGCCGCTACAGCTTGAAGTTGGCCTGCTTGGCCGCGGAGAGGTCGTCGATCTCGGCCCAGTGCGAGGCGACATCCTCGACCGTCGGCGGCTTGTCGAAGTTGGCGCCCTCGTTCTGGAACAGCGCCACCCGCTGCACCTTGCCCCCGCCGACGACGAAAACCGATGCGTTGTTGGCGTTTTCCTCGGTGCACAGGTAGGCCACCACCGGCGCGACGTACTCGGGTGTCAGCTTCTCGAGCACCTCCTTGGGCAGGATGTCCTCGGTCATCCGGGTGGCGGCGATCGGCGCGACGGCGTTGGCGTGGATGTTGTACTTCGCCCCCTCCTGCGCCAGCGTGTTGATCATGCCGACCAGGCCGAGCTTGGCCGCCCCGTAGTTGGTCTGCCCGAAGTTGCCGAACAGGCCACTGGTGGAGGTGGCGACGACGACCCGGCCGTAGCTCTGCTCGCGGAAATGCGGCCAGGCGGCGCGCAGCACGTTGTAGCCGCCGTACAGGTGCACCTTGAGCACGGCGTCCCAGTTCTCGTAGGTCATCTTGTGAAACGTGCCGTCGCGCAGGATGCCCGCGTTGCTCACCACGCCGTGCACCGCGCCGAACTCGTCGAGCGCCGTCTTGATGATGTTGGCCGCGCCCTCGGGTTCGGCGACGCTGTCGTAGTTGGCGACGGCCCGGCCACCCGCTTCCTTGATCTCGTTGACGACGTGGTCGGCCATGTTGTGGCCGGCGCCGGTGCCGTCGCGGGCGCCGCCGAGGTCGTTCACGACGACACTGGCGCCCTCACGGGCGAGGGTCAGGGCGTATTCACGCCCCAGTCCCCCACCGGCTCCGGTGACGACGATGACGCGGTCCTGCACTCCTGGCATCAGGTTCCTCTCTAAGGTGAAAACGACGTCCTAGCAAGCGATTTCGAGGTCTCAGAACATCCTGCGGGCCATCTTGAAGGCCCGCGCCGTGTACGGCGGGTAGATGAAGCTCGAAAGGTCGGGCCGGGTCGGCTTGGTCAACACCGACTTGCGGTGGCTGAACTCCTCGAAACCGTAGCGCCCGTGATAGGCACCCATCCCCGACGCGCCGACACCGCCGAACGGCAGCTTGGCCGTCGACACCTGGAAGGCCAGGTGGTTGACCAGCATGCCGCCGGCCGGCACCTCCTTGATCACCCGCTCGCGGGTCTCCCGCGTCTTGGTGAACAGGTAGGCCGACAGCGGCTTGGGTCGCGAGTTGACGAAACGTATTGCGTCGTCCAGGGATTGGACCGTGATCACCGGCAGCACCGGCCCGAAGATCTCGTTCTGCATCAACGGGCCGTCCGGGTCGGGGTCGACCACGACGGCGGGCTGGATCCGCAGGCTCGACGGGTCGCACTTGCCACCGACGATGACCTTGCCGTCGCCGCCGGCCAGGTAGCCGCTGATCCGGTCGAACTGACGCTGGTTGACGATCCGCATGCCGTTGGGCTTGTCGGAGGTGAACTTGGTGATGGCCGCGCCGATCTTGCTCACCAGCTCGTCACGAATCTTGGCGTCCGCCAACACATAATCAGGGGCGACGCAGGTCTGGCCGGCGTTCAGCAGCTTCATCCAGGCGATCCGCTTGGCCGCGACGTCCACGTCGGCGTCGGCCGCCACGATCACCGGGCTCTTGCCGCCGAGCTCCAGCGTGCACGGCGTCAGGTGGGGTGCGGCGCCTTCGTAGACCTTGCGACCGATCTCGGTGCCGCCGGTGAACAGCACGCGGTCCAGGCCCTGCGCGATGAGCTCCTGGCTGACCGAACCGTCACCCTCGACGACGGCGATCGCGTCGTTGTCGAGGTATTTGGGCACCAGCTCGGCCATCAGGTGCGCGGACGCCGCGGCGATCTCCGAGGGCTTGAGGATGACGGCATTGCCCGCGGCGATCGCACCGACCGCCGGACCCAGCGTCAGGTAGAACGGGTAATTCCACGCGCCGATGATCAGCACCGTGCCGTACGGCTCGTATTCGATCCAGCCGCGGCCGGGCAGCTGCGGCATCTCGAGCAGCTGGTACTTGCGGCGCGTCCACCTGCGCACCCGCTTGGCCGCATACTTCGCCTCGCCGGCCGTGGTCGCGACGTCGGCGATGAAAGCCTCGAACGGGCTGCGGTCCAGATCCTGGGCGAGGGCGTCCGCGATGGCCGCCTCGTTCTCTTCCATCAGCTTGGCCAGCTGCAGCAACTGCCGTTTGCGCCACTCGATGTCGCGGGTGCGGCCGGTGGCAAAAGTCTTGCGCAGCCGCTCCACCGTCGCGGGCACGTTCGCCGGCTGCGGACCCGGCGCCCCATTGGTGGCGGATGTCGTGGGTGTAACCGATTCGGTGGTCATCATTGTCCTTCCCTGCTTCGGTCATCCCGGAGGCGTCCGCGCTCGCGGCCCGCGACGCTCGTGGGTGATAACCGCGATCCTAACCATCCGGTTGGGAGAGCAGTAGAAAGGATCCGGCCGACCCCCACGACCGTCGCGCAGCCGCCGGCGGCTCGGAAGATCGTCAGGTAGCGGGAGTCGTCCGCGGGCGGAGACTTACAGCCGCTCGGCCACGACGAAGTCGGAGAAGGCGTCGTCGTCGGCGGCCAGCGCGACGTTCGCGATCCAGCGGCCCAGCCGGCGCATCTCGTCCGTCGAGCGCTGCGCGTGCGCCCGCCAGCCGTGGTTGTTCAGCCACTGCGTGACGTCCGCCCGGTGCTCGTCGCGGTACATCAGTTCCCCGACGTCGACCGTCTCTTCGATGCCGAGCTCGTCGGCGACCTTGCGGAACCGCTCACGCATCTGCTGGCGGCGCTCGTCGGCGTGCGCGGGCGCGGTCTCGGCCGAGACGCGGCTCCCCGCCGGGCTGAGCTCGCCGATCTGGGTGAACAGCCGGTCCTGCGCCTCGGCCGGCAGGTACATCAGCAAGCCCTCGGCCAGCCACGCGGTCGGCGCCGTCGGGTCGAAGCCCGCCGCGCGCAGCGCGGCCGGCCAGTCCTGCCGCAGGTCGATGGCCACCGCGCGGCGGTCGGTCGACGGGGTCACGCCGTTTTCCGCGAGCGTCGCGGACTTGTACTCGAGCACCTGGGGCTGGTCGATCTCGTACACCACCGTGCCCGCAGGCCAGTCGAGCCGGTACGCGCGCGAATCCAGGCCCGACGCCAGGATCACCACCTGCCGGATTCCGGCGGCGACGGCGTCTTTGAAGTAGGTGTCGAAGAAGTGGGTGCGCACGGCCTGGTAGCCGCGCATGTGCTCGAGCTGCGCCGCGGAGTCGGCGTCGAGAGCTTCGATCTTGGCCGCGACGTCGGGGTCGAGCATGTGCTCCCACAACACCCCCGCGCCGGCGTTGGTCACCAGAAGCTTGGCGTAGGGATCGCGGATGAGGGCGTCGGGCCGTTCGGTTTCGACGGCCCGGGCCGCGGCCACCATGACCGCCGTGCTGCCGACACTGGTCTTGATGTCCCAGGTGTCGTCGTGGGTGCGCAGTGAGCTCATCGCGTTGCTCCTCGGGTCGTGGGGCGAAAGGGTGAAAGTCTTACGAGGCCGGCCCACCGAGACGCGCCCGCAGCAGCGTGCTGCGCACGGCCTCCTCGGCCAGGTCTTCGGGTACCGGGCGGCCCAGCCGGGCCATCTCGTCGCGGTTGTCGACGGTCTCCACCTGCCAGCCGTGGTCGCTCAGCCACTGGCCGGCGTCCGAACGGTCCGGCTCGTGGTAGGTCAGCGCCTGCACGTTGACGTCCAGCCCGAGCCGTTCCCGCATCCGCAGCCAGCGCTGCGAATTGCTCCGGGAGTTCAAGCCGAACGCCTCGATGGCGACCCGGCTCCCCGGGGCGCTGAGAGCGGTGAACATCTCGAAGAGGCGATCTTGCGCGTCGCTCGGCAGGTACGGCAGCAGGCCCTCGGCAAGCCAGGCGGTCGGTTGGGTGCGGTCGAATCCGGCCGCGGCCAACGCCGCCGGCCAGTCGTCGCGCAGGTCGACGGGAACCGGGCGGCGACTCGCCGTGGGAACGGCGCCGTGCTGCAGCAGGATTCCGGTCTTGTATTCGAGCACCTTGGGCTGGTCGATCTCGTACACCGCGGTGCCGTCCGGCCAGTTCAGGCGATAGGCCCGGGAATCCAGCCCGGCCGCCAGGATGACCACCTGCCGGATCCCGGCCTTGACGGCCTCGTCGAAGTATTCGTCGAAGAAGTGCGTCCGCACGGCCTGGTAGTCGATGCCGATGCGGTGCGCCCGGCGGCCCTGCTCGTCGCCGTCGAGCCAGGCCAAGTTGGGGTCGGCAAGCCGGGCCCATGCCGGACCGGCGGACGAGACCAATAGGCCGGCGAACTGGTCGCGGATCAGCGGATCGTTTCCCGCCGTCTCCGCGGCACGCGACGCGGCGACGCCGAGCGCGGTGGCACCGACGAGTTCGGTGATGGTCCAGGTGTCGCCGGCTGATCTCAAAGAAGGCGGTATCGACGCGTCCAGGTCAGTCATGACCCGACCATGCTACCCGGATAAGTTAGTTAGCCTATACGCTTTGTGGGCAACTTCACTGCGGGCTACGCGTCGGGCACGCGGAAGGCGCCTTCGAGCAGTCGGCGCATCATCCCGGTGATGGCCAGCAGGGCCTCGGGGGTCTGGACGAAGCCGGCGTACAAACCCACCCCGCACATCAGGACGACCAGTGCCTCGACCAACGCCGACGCGTCGAAGTCGGCCGGGACCTCACCCCGCCCGATTGCAGCATCGACGGCCCGGACTAAAAACTCCCGGACGATCCGGACAGAATCGTTTTCCGTCGTGTTCCATTCCGGATGGCGCTGCGACTCGAGTACTCCGGTGATAATCAGCGCCGACCCGGCGGGAGTGTCGGAATTGGCGCGCACCGCAACAGAAATGAACGCGGCGAGCTGCGCCGGCAGCGTGGCTTCCCGCTCGGCCTCTCTGATCCCGGTCCCGATGATGGCTTCGTTGGTTTGCTCCAGCACCTCTCGGTACAAGACCCGCTTGCTCGAGAAGTAATGGTTGATCGCCGGACGCGTCAGGTCGGCGCGGGCCGCGATGGCCTGGAAAGTCGCGCCGTCGTAGCCGCGTTCGCTGAACACCAGGCGAGCGGCCCGCATGATCCGCTGTCGCGTCTCGTCCGCCTTTGCGGCAGGGGGCCGTCCCGGCCGACGGCTGACCCGTGAAGACACCGTTAAAGTGTGCCACCGCCATGGTGCGGCATCAGCGCATTTGGCGGAATACTGCCGAATTTGCCGGCCTGGTAGTCCTCCAATGCTTCGACCAATTCCGCGCGGGAGTTCATCACGAAAGGCCCGTAGTGAAATACCGGCTCGCGAATGGGTTGGCCCCCCAGCAGCAGGACATCCATGGCCGTGATGCGCGCCGATTGCTGTGCCCGGTCGGCGCCCACGGTGATCCGATCTCCGGGCCCGAGCACCGCCAATTGCCCCGCGTGAATCGGGTGAGCGACCGGGCCGAGGTATCCGCTGCCCGACAGCACATAGATCAACGCGTTGAAATCGCGTCGCCACGGAAGGTTGATGCGGGCGCCGGGTTCGATCGTGGCGTGCGCGAGCGTGATCGGCGTGTGGGTGACGCCGGGCCCGCGGTGACCGTCGATCTCGCCCGCGATGATGCGGACCAGCGTCCCGCCGTCGTCGGAGGCGATCAACGCCGCGTCGCCCCCCTCGATGGCCTGATACCGGGGCGCCGCGAATTTGTCCCGCTTGGGCAGGTTCACCCACAACTGAATCCCGTGGAAGAGCCCGCCGCTGTCGACGAGTTCGGCGGGCGGCGTCTCGATGTGCAGGATGCCCGAACCGGCGGTCATCCACTGCGTCGCGCCGTCGGTGATCAGGCCGCCACCGCCGTGCGAATCCTGGTGGGCGAACTTGCCGTCGATCATGTAGGTGACGGTCTCGAACCCGCGGTGCGGGTGCCAGTCCGTTCCCCTCGGCTCGCCCGGCTGGTACTCCACCTCGCCCATCTGGTCCATGTGCACAAAGGGATCCAGGGCGGCGGCGCTGACCCCGGCGAAGGCCCGGACGACCGGAAAGCCCTCGCCCTCGTAGCCTCGCGGCCCGGTGGTGATCGATCGGACCGGCCGCTCGATGTCGGCGGGCGCGGCTGCTCCGACGCGCGGCAATGTGAGGGTGTTTGCGGTGATGGCGGGCATGTGAACCTCCGTGGTGAGAACTTCCCGTATAACCGGACCGCGGTCCGATTATTCCGGCGGTGTGGTGCGGCGCGGCCGCATAGGATGGCTTGATGTCCGGGGGACGCGTGCCACGACCGGGAGACGGCAACGCGCCGTGACCGAACAGACGGATGACGAAACCCAGCCCGCGGCGGCGTCGACCCCCGGCGCCGGCGGACGATTCGGGGCCTCGATCAGGAGGTCCGGCTACCTGCAGAAGTGGTTGCTGTTAGGGGTCACGATCGGCTTCGTCGCCGGCCTGGGAGCCGTCGTCTTCTATTTGGCGCTGAGGTACACCGGCGAGTTCCTACTCGGCTATCTCGGGGGCTACCACATCCCGACGCCCGTGGGCGAGGGCGGCGGCCGCGGGGACTCCACTTTCCGCCGCGCCTGGGCCATCCCGTTGGTGACGACGGGTGGGGCGTTGATTTCCGCCTTCATCGTCGCGAAGCTCGCCCCGGAGACCACCGGCCATGGGACCGACCAGGCCATCGAGGCCGTGCACGGTGATCCGCGCGCCATCCGCTTCCGCGCGGTGCTGGTGAAGATGGTGGCCAGCGCGCTGACGATCGGATCGGGCGGTTCGGCCGGGCGCGAGGGTCCGACGGCGCAGATCTCCGCTGGCTTCTGTTCTTTACTCGCTCGGCGGCTCCACCTGTCCGATGAGGACGGCCGCATCGCGGTGGCGCTGGGTATCGGCGCCGGCATCGGGGCGATCTTCGCCGCGCCACTCGGAGGGGCGGTGCTGGCCGCGTCGATCACCTACCGCGACGATTTCGACTATCGCTGTCTGCTACCGGGATTCATCACCTCCGGCACGGCCTACGCGGTGCTGGGCGCGTTCCTCGGCTTCGATCCGCTCTTCGGCTACATCGATGCCGAGTACCGATTCGAGAGGGCATGGCCCCTGCTGTGGTTCGTCGTCATCGGCCTGGCGGCTTTCGCGGTCGGTTACCTCTACGCGCGCACATTCCACGCCGCGGTGCGCCTCACCCGTCGACTGCCAGGCGGCCCGGTGCTGAAACCGGCGAGCGGCGGGCTTCTCGTCGGATTGCTGGGGCTGGTGATTCCCCAGATCCTCAGTAGCGGCTACGGGTGGGCGCAGCTGGCGGCCGACCGGGGGTCACTATTGGCCATCCCGCTGTGGATAGTCGTCGTGCTGCCGGTCGCCAAGATCGTCGCCACGTCACTGTCGATCGGCACCGGCGGCTCCGGTGGACTCTTCGGGCCGGGAATCGTGATCGGCGCCTTCGTCGGGGCCGCGGTCTGGCGCCTGGGCGAGCTGTCCGGCCTGCCCGGTGTTCCGCACGATCCCGGGATCTTCGTCGTGGTCGGCATGATGACGTGCTTCGGAAGCGTGGCGCGGGCGCCGCTCGCGATCATGATCATGGTCGCCGAGATGACCGGTTCGTTCTCGGTCGTGCCGGGGGCGATCCTCTCCGTCGGCATCGCCGCGCTGCTGATGTCGCGCACCAACGTCACGATCTACGAATCACAGCGCCTGAACCGCGATACCGCCGCGGCCGAGCGCGAATGTCGGACCGAAGACGGCGATTAGGAAGCGCCGCGCGCGCTGCTGGCGGCGTCCTTCTCGGTGGTCGAACCCTCGTGGGTCAGCTTCCCGCCCGCGCTCTCCAGGTGCGCGCGGACGAACCACTGAAACTTCTCCAGGTTTCCGGCCTGATCGATCAACAGGTCCTGGGTGACCGGGTCGAGCTCCTCGGTCTCCTCGATGTACTTGCGGATGTCCTCGATGACACCGGTGTAGACGAGGTCCAGCGCGGCCAGGTGGGCCTGGACCGTGTCGCGGCCCACCGAATAGTCGTCCCAGGTGCGGTCTTTGATGATCGCGCCGGGCGTGCCCTGCGGTGAGCCGCCCAGGGCCGCGATGCGTTCCGCGACGTCATCGGCGAAGCCACGGACCGCCTCGACCTGCGGGTCGATCATCTCGTGCACACCAATGAAGTTGGGTCCCACCACATTCCAGTGAACGTGCTTGAGCGTCAGGTGAAGATCGTTGTAGGTGCTCAGTTGCTTCTGCAGCAGTTCGGTCAGCCGCGCTCCCTGTTTGTCGGTGAGCCCCGGGATGGTGAACTGTGTCATCGATTTCCTCCGTTTCGCACACGGTCACGTCTTCGCTGTGGGTTACCCGATGGCCGGTGCTGAAAACGCCGCCCCGGCGAGGCCATGACCACGTTTAGAGTTCGCTGATGTGCTGCACCGGCAGCCGGGGGCCATGCCGGGGCTCGTATGCCAACCCGCTGGCCTCGAGCAACCGGACCACGCGGTGGCGGTGTGGGCGCATCGGCTCGAGCAGTTCGAGCATGCCCGCGTCGTCGACGGGGCGGCCCAGGAGCGTCGAGCCGATCATCTTGGGGACGTGATAGTCGCCCACCGACAGCGCGTCGGCGTCGCCGAACGCCCGCTGGGCCGTTTCGGCGGCCGTCCATTCCCCCACCCCGGGCAACGACATCATCGCCTCTCGGGCCCGCGCGGCCGGACGGTCCATCAACCGTTCCAGCGAGTCGGCCCGCCGCGCGCACGCCACCAGCGTCTGCGCACGCCTCGGATCGACGTTGGCGCGGTGGAATTCCCACGACGGGATGCGTCGCCACACTTCGGCCGGTGGCGGCACCCGCATCCGCGCCGGCGCCGGGCCCGGGGCCGGCGAGCCGTACTTGGACACCAGCAGGCGCCACGACCGGAACGCGTCGGCACCGGGCACCCGCTGCTCGATGATCGCCGGGATCAGGGCCTCCAGCACGAGCCCCGTGCGCCCCAGGCGCAAGTGCGGAATCCGACGCTGGGCGTCGGCGACCACCGGATTCAGGGGCGCGAAATCCGAAGCGTCGTCGTGCACGCCCAGCAGCGCGGGTAGCCGTTCGACGAACTCCGGAGCCCCGCCACCCCACGCCAGGCAATGGGCGGCGTTGACGGCAGCGCGGCTGATCCGGGCGGTGACGGGACCGGTCGGCAACAAGCTGGTCCGCCAGATCGCGCCGTCACCGGACGCCTGGAAACACGGATCCCCGAAACCGCGGCGCAGCGGCGCCAACGTGTGTCCGAAGCTGACCGCCCCGGGGAACGTGACCGTGCGCGCGACTTCCACCGACCGACTCTCCAATTGACCGTTAACGAGGTGCCAAGTCAATATTGCGGTGTGATGACGCCGTTCGATGACCCGCAGGGCGAACTGGCCTGGATGTTCCTCCAAAGCACGAGCGAGGGGGGCGACCTCGACGAAGGCTTCGCGCTGCTCAGTGACGACTTCACCTACTGGTCACTGGTCACGCGCAACTCCTGCGACAAGAAGACCTTCCGCCGAACGGTCGAGCGGCGCAAGTCCGAACTCGAGCTGACCATCGACCTGGTGCGCTGCGTCAACGAGGGCGAAACCGTGGTGGTCGAGGCCCAGGCCAACGGGACCACCACCGGCGGCGTCGAATACGACAGCCCGTTCGTCTGCATCTTCGACACCCGCGACGGGTTGATCGTCTCGATGCGTTTGTACAGCGACACCCGGGCTCACGAGGCCGCTCTGCCCGGGTGGATCTGCTAGGACGCCGAGACGCTGATTTCGGCCTTGTTGGGGTAGAAGGCGACGTGCCCCTTGATCGCCGCGACCGCCGGGTAGGGCTGCTCGTACGTCCAGATCACGTCCTCGACGGTATCTCCGGCGGAACTGGTCACGCTGTAGTAGCTGGCCTCCCCCTTGAACGGGCAGTAGGTGCTGGTGTCCGTGCGAGTCAGCCGGTCCTGCACCACGTCGCTCATCGGAATGTATTGCACCGCGGGCAAAGTCGCCTCGCGCAATTCGAGGGCGGCCGTCGTGTCGGCGACCAGCTCGCCGTTGACGCGGACCTGCACCCGACCCCGGGTCGGCTCGATGGTGATCGGGTGGCCGGCATTCGGCTCTTTGATTTCGGGATGGCTCATGGTTCCTCCTAGACGCCGATAACCGGTCCAACACGGGCCGGGGCCCGACGCTTCCCGATCAGGGCGGTCCGAATGCGTAGCGGTGATATTGCGCCATGTTGGCCATGGCCGGAACCAGGGACATGGCCCTGCCCATCAGGTGGTAGGCCCGCGGAAGCCGCTCGAAGGTGGCCGATTCAAACCACCGCACCCAGGAAAGCAGTCGAGTTCCGGGCACCGCCGCGAGTATCTCGTCCGGGCCGTCAATGCCCCAGCTCAACTTGGATCCCGATCTGCGCACCACCGCGTTGATCCACTGCGTTTTGATACCCGTCCGGTTGAAGGCGTCGAATTGCAGCTCGCCGTGTTCGAAGTGGTCAACGATCCGTTGCAGCAGCGCTGTGCCGTTCTGTTCGGATAGATACATGGTCAGCCCTTCGGCGATCATCAGCGCAGGCCGGTCGTTGGGTATCTCCGCGAGCCAGGCCGGATCGGTAACCGACGCGGCGACGACGTGGCAGTGCGGGGCAGCGGGGTAGAGCCGGGTGCGCAGTTCGGCGACGTCGGGGTAGTCGATGTCGTACCACTCCACCAGCGGGCCCGGCTGGAGCCTGAAGTATCGGCCATCCAGTCCGCAGCCCACATGCAGGACAACGGCGTTCGGATGCGCGTCGAGGAATTGGCGAGCCCAGATGTCGAAGTGCGCGGTGCGGGTCGTCACCGACGCTGATCTGCGCGCGGTGATGGTGGTCTGCGCCCAGTCGTACTCGATCCGCTCGACGACCTCCTTGGCATAACGGTCACCCAGGATCGGGTTCGGCAGGTCAGCGTCGAGCGCCTTGGCGTAGAGCGTCGCCAGCATCGTCTGTGGCGGCCCGTGGAGATCGACGCGTATGCGGTCCACCGGCCGGGCCTATTCGGACTGCGCGGCCGGAGCGTTCTTCCGCGGGGTCCGCATCGCCGCCCAGAACCGGGCGGCCTCCCGGATCGACTCCTCGACCGGGCGTGGCTGCCAACCCAATTCGCGCTTCGCCTTGCTGCTGTCGACGTCGGATTCGGCGCGCATCATGCGCACCGAGGCCAGGCTGAGTTCGGAGTCCTTTCCGGTGAGCCGCGCTTTGAGGGTGCCCGCCGCCGCCAGGGCGTAGAGCATCGGCACCGAGATCGAGCGTTGCGGCGGGGGCACCCCGGCCTCGTCGGCCGCGATCCGCACCACGTCGTTCAGCGCGATCATCCGCTCGGAGACCAGGTATCGCTCACCGATCCGGCCGCGCTCGGCGGCCAGGATCATGGCCCGCGCGGCGTCGTCGACGCCGACGACTTCCAGCCGAATGCCGTTCATTCCGAAGGGCAGCTTCCCGAAGACGGCGCCGGCGATGAAGGCACCGTGCGGCGTGCCGCCCCAGTCACCGCTGCCGTAGGTCGTTGACACGCACATCGCGATGGCGGGCAGCCCGGCGTCGGCCACGTACCGCATCACCAGGTTCTCCGCCTGCACCCTGGACTGGACATACGGCGTCAACCCCCGCGGGCTGATCACGTCGTCTTCGGTCGCCACGTGCCCATGGCGCCGGCCCACGGTCGCGTAGGTGCTGGTGAAGACGAACCGGCGCAAGTCGGGTTGGTCGACAGCGACATCGAGGACGTTGCGCAGGCCGTCGACGTTGGTGTGAAACAGCGGAGCCGGATCGCGCAACCACGCGCGGGTGTCGACGACGCAGTAATAGACGTCGTCGACGCCGTCCATCGCCTCGCGCAGGGTGGCGTCGTCGAAAACGTCGCCATGGAACCGGGTCAGCTCGAGGTCGTCGATGGAGCGGGTGTTGGCGTTCGGACGCACCATGGCCCGCACTTGGTGACCGTCGGCCACGAGTTGCCGGGTTACGTGCGAACCCAGGAATCCGTTGGCGCCGATAACGAGTTTGGGTCTGGTGCTCACTGAGATCCTCCGTTTTGCTGCATCCACCGGGCGGCGTCGTCGTCGAGCGTGCCCAGCGCCTGGGCCTTGCGGCACCACTTCATCCCGGCGCGCAGGAAGCGCAGCGGGTTGTAGATGTCCTCTTCACGGCTCCACTGGCCGTCGCCGGCATAGGTGATGATCGTGATGTTGGTTGCGCTGATGACGCTGCCGTCGCCCGGATCGCGCATGGGGTTGTCGAGTTCGAGGATGACCCGCGCGGTCGACTCGTCGATGACGGACCACAACGTGGGGAACGCGACCATGTGGCTGCCCGGAAAGGTCGTCATCGTTTGTTTGATCCACTCGCGCACCTCGTCGCGGCCCCGCATGGTGCCGGCGGCGTGCTCGACGTACTCGACGTCCGGCGTGTACTGCTCGACCCAGGCGTCCCAGTCGCGGGTCTCGGCGGCCCGGGCGACCGTTTCCTCGAATTTCTCGAAGGCGGCGGCCAGTTCGCTGCGGGAGAACGAACGGGTGGTCACTTCGCGGCACCGTTGCTGCTCATCGGCGGAGTGTAGCCTGGGCGGCATTGCGGCCGGTTAAGGAGGACGAGCAATGGCAACCCAAAAAGCGATACTTGCCGGCGGGTGTTTCTGGGGCATGCAAGAACTCATCCGCAAGCAGCCAGGCGTGGTCTCCACCCGGGTCGGTTACACCGGCGGCAACGTCCCGAATGCCACCTACCGCAATCACGGCACGCACGCCGAGGCGATCGAGATCGTCTTCGACCCGGCCGTCACCGACTACCGCACGATGCTGGAGTTCTTCTTCCAGATCCACGATCCGACAACGAAGGACCGGCAGGGCAACGACCGCGGCCCCAGCTACCGGTCGGCCATCTTCTACCTCGACGAGGAGCAGAAGCGCATCGCGTTGGACACCATCGCCGACGTCGAAGCCTCCGGGCTGTGGCCCGGCAAGGTCGTGACCGAGGTCAGCCCGGCCGGCGACTTCTGGGAGGCCGAGCCCGAGCATCAGGACTACCTGCAGCGTTACCCGAGCGGGTACACCTGCCACTACATCCGCCCGGGCTGGAAACTGCCGCGCCGGGCCACCGCGGACCAGTAGGCGGAGCGCCGCTCAGCGCCGGTGTACCACGACCCGGCCGCCGTCCTTGGGCGTGTAGGCGACCCCCCGGCCGTGCCACCGCTCCCCCGGCGCCGTCGTGGTCTCGATGGTGAAGTGCCGCAATACCGTTCGCAGCACGACGTCCATCTCCATGTTCGCGAACGCGGCGCCCACACAGCGACGGGTGCCACCGCCGAACGGAATCCACGCGAACGCGGACGGCTTGGTCCCGATGTACCGCTGCGGATCGAAGCGTTCCGGATTCGGGAACACGTCGGGGTTCTCGTGGATTTGCGCGATGCTCACCAACAGTGATTCGCCGCGCGGAATGACCCACTCCCCGAGCTGATAGCGCGGCGGGTAGACGCGCCGGGCGGCGAAATCGATGACCGTGCGGGCCCGCTGCACTTCCAGGATGGTCGCCTGACGCAACTCCTGACCGTCGCCGTCGGCCTCCTCGACCAGCGCCGCCAGCACGTCGGGGTGGCGCGTCAGCCGCTCGAACGCCCAGGCCAGCGTGGAGGCCGTGGTCTCGTGACCGGCGGCCAGCAGCGTGAGCAGTTCGTCGCCGATGTCCTTGCGCGACATCACCGAACCGTCGTCGTAGGTGCTGCGCAGCATCAGGGCGAGCACGTCGGTGCGTTCCTCGAAGTTCGGGTCGGCCCGCTCGGCTTCGATCAGCCTGTCGATGACGAGGTCGTACTGGCGCCGCCATTCGTCGAGCCGTCCCCACGGGGTGTAGCGGCCGTAACTGCGTTTCGGCTTGGGCATGGTGGCCATTCGCGAACCCAGCGTGACCCACGGCGGGATGAGCCGGCGCAGCTCGTCGAGTTCGGCGCCCTCGGCCCCGAACACGGCGCGCAGAATGGCATTCAGGGTGATACGCATCATCGACGGCAGCGTCGCGAACGCCTCGCCCTCCGGCCAGCCCGCGGTCTCCCGCAGCGTCTCTTCCTCGATGATCGCCTCGTACTTCTTCATGCTCTTGCCGTGGAACGGCGGCGCCAGGAGCCGCCGCCGGCGGCGATGGTCCTCCCCGTCGAGCGCGAACACGGAGCCGGAGCCGAACAACCGGCTCAGGTTGGGCTGGATGTTGCCGAGTTCGTCCGGGCTGGTGGTGAAGATCTGCTTGGCCAATTGCGGGTCGGCGACCACCACGACCGGGCCGTAGATCGGCAGGTTCAGCGTGAAGACGTCGCCGTACCGGCGCGCCAGCCGCTGAATCATCGCCCGCCGCGACACCGCAAAACCCAGGCCCTGCAACAACTTCGGCAACCGGGTGGCCGGGGGCAACCTGACGGCGGCAGTGGCCGGCGGGGCGGTGACGACTTCACTCATGGTGGGCTGCTCCCCTGTTCACCCCGGGCACCGGGGGTGGTACCGCGGTGTACCAGACCTTTCGGGGATACGGTACTCTGTGGTACCACAGCGTGACAAGGGTGCCGCACCCATCGAAAGGGGCGCCGGCCGTGACATCACCGACAACGGCAACGGTCGCGGTTCTCGGCGACCCGTTCCGGGTCCGGCTGCTCGACGGCCTGGCCACCTCGATCGCCGAGCGCGGTTACCGGGCCAGCACCGTCGCCGACGTCGTCCGTCACGCGCGGACGTCCAAGCGCACCTTCTACGACCAGTTCGCGAGCAAGGAGGAGTGCTTCCTGGAGCTGCTGGGTTCCGACGTCGAAAAGCTGGGCGAGGGCATCGCGGCGGCGGTCGATCCCGAGGCCGACTGGCATCAGCAGATTCGTCAGGCCGTTGAGGCCTACGTCGGGCACATCGAGTCGCGGCCGGCCCTCACGCTGAGCTGGATCCGGGAGCTCCCGTCGCTCGGCGCCGCCGCCCGCCCGGTGCAGCGGCGCGGACTGCGACTGCTGTCCAGCCTGCTGATCGACCTCAGTGCCAGCCCCGGCTTCCAGCGGGCCGAGCTGCCCCCGCTGACCGCCCCGCTGGCGGTCATCCTGCTGGGCGGTCTGCGCGAATTGACCGCCCTCGCCGTCGAAGACGGAAACCCGGTGCGGGGAATCGTCGAGCCGGCCGTCGACGCCTCCATAGCCCTGCTCGGCCCGCGACACTAAAGTCACTCGCAGACCCCTCAACCAGACGGAGGACTCACGATGCGGCTGTCCACCCGAAACCAGCTCAAAGGGACGATCACCGAGGTTGACCTCGGCACCGTGATGGCGATCGTGAAGGTCAAGCTCGACGGCGGCGATCAGGTCGTCACGTCGTCGGTGACCAAGGACGCCGCGATCGATCTCGGACTCAAGGTCGGCCAACCGGCGACCGTGTTCATCAAGTCCACGGAAGTCACCATCGGCGTCGACTAGCCCATGACAACGACGATGCGCGCCGAGCGCTTCTACGCCGACACCAAAAGGGTTGCGCTCGAAGATGTTCCAATACCCGAGCCCGGCCCCGGTGAGGTCTTGGTCAAGGTCGCCTTCTGCGGCATCTGCCACTCCGACCTGAGCCTGATCAACGGCACCTTCCCGGCGCAGCAACCCGTGGTGACCCAGGGACACGAAGCCTCGGGCACCATAGCCAAACTGGGCCCGGAGGTGGCCGGCTGGGCCGAGGGTGACCGCGTCGTGGTCGCCGCCGGCCGGCCCTGCCAACGCTGCGCGAACTGCCGGCGCGGCGACGTGGTCAATTGCCTGCGTATCCAGTTGATGGCCTTCGCCTACGACGGGGCGTGGGCCGAATACACGGTGGCGCAGGCGGCGGGCCTGACCCGGGTGCCCGACAACGTGCCGCTGGAGCAGGCCGCGATCCTGGCCGACGCGGTGTCCACGCCGTTCGGCGCCGTCGTCCGCACGGGCAAGGTGGCGGTCGGCGAGTCGGTCGGCGTCTGGGGCGTCGGCGGTCTCGGCACGCACATCGTCCAGCTCGCGCGGTTGGTGGGCGCCGTGCCGATCGTCGCCGTCGACATCAACCCCGCCGTGTTGGAGCGGGCACTGGCCGTCGGCGCGGACTACGCGTTCGACTCCCGCGAAGACGGGCTGCGGGACAAGATCGCGGACGTCACCGGCGGCCGCCTGCTGGACGTGGCCTTCGACGCCGTCGGCCTGAAGGCGACGTTCGAGCAGGCCCTCGATTGCCTCACCCCGGGCGGCCGGCTGGTGGGCGTCGGGATGAGCGCCGAGGCGCCAACCGTGGGACCGACCTCGCTGTTCGGTCTGACCCGCAAGCAGGTGCTGGGCCACCTGGGCTATCAGAACGTCGACATCGAAACCCTGGCGAAGCTGGTTTCGGCCGGGCGCCTTGACCTTTCACGGTCGATCAGCCGGATCGTCACCCTGGAAGACGTGGCGCACGGCATCGAGATGCTCGAGCGGCAGGAGGGCGACCCCATCCGGATCCTGGTGCGGCCCTGAGCGCGCGGACGCTCAACCTTCGCCGCGCAGGAAAGCCCTGACCCGGTCCAGCACCAGCTCCGGGCGCTGGTCGACGATCCAGTGGCCGACGCCGTCGACCAGCTCCACCTTGAAATCGCTGATGTGGTCGGCATATCCGTCAGTCAGGTCGGGCGTGATGACCGGGTCTTCGGTGCCGGTCAGCCAGCGAACGGGTACCTCGACGCGAGCGTCGTCGTACTCGCCGCGCATCCAGCGCAGCATCTCGCCGGTCTGGAAGCTGCGGTACCACCGCGAACCGGCTTCGGCATGGCCGGGCTGGCGCATGCACTCGAGGTACATGGCGACGTCGTCGTCGGGCAGCGTGAAGCCGCCGCCGACCCAGGATCCCAGCAGGCGGACGAAGCGTGAGTTGGGAGTGCTGATCACCCGCGGGCCGACGACCGGCAACGAAATCGGGATCTGGTACCAGAACCGCCAGACGTTGCGGACCGTCGACAGCCCCCGCTTCACCCAGGGCGCGACGGTGTTCACCCCGAAGAAGCCGGTCACCCTTTCCGGGTGGCGCAGCATCATGATGAACGCCACCGGCCCGCCCCAGTCGTGTGCGACGAGCTTGACCGTCTTCACGTTCAAGCGATCCAGGACGGCCGCCAGATCGTCGGCCATCTCGGCCTTGGTGTAGCTCGAGCGCGGCGCCGAACTCCAGCCGGCGCCGCGCAGGTCGGGGCACAGCACCCGGTAGCCGTCGGCGGCGAGCGGCCCGATCAGGTTGTGCCATTCCCACCAGTTCTGGGGGAAGCCGTGCACCAGCATCACCGCCGGCCCGTCGGCCGGACCCGCGTCCGCGACGTGGATCGTCACCCCGCTTCCCAGATCCACATACCTGTGTTCGACACCGTCCAGCGCGGGCATGGTCACCATGCCAAAAGAAGCTAGCGGGCTGCCGCGGGTTAGGCCAGAAACCGCTCGACATAGGGCGCGAACCGGTCACGCAGGTCGGCCTCGTCCAATCCGAACATCTCGCAGGACGTCGCGACGTTGCCCAGCCGGCCGCGGCGATGGCCGGCGAGGTAGGCGTCGATCGCGGTTCGGGCCTCGTCGGTGAACGGCTCGCCGGCCAGTGCGTACACCCGTTCGGCCACACCGAGCTCGTCGGCCATGAAGTCGTCGAAACGGATGTCGATCGAGCGCTCCGGGCCGATGGTGTCGCGGTCGCGGACGAGCGCGGAGAGCATGTCGTCCAGGCGGTCGATCCACGAGGCCGCGATCTCGGCCACCGGCACGGGCGTTCGGTGCATGCGTGCGGAGTAGGTGATCATCGCGATCATCGACAGCGCCACCGGCACCGGATCGCGGTGCGTGAACACGACGATGCCGCCGGGGAAGACGCGCCTCAGCACCGGCACCTGTTCGAGATGCTGGGGCGACTTGAGCAGCCAGCGCCGCCCGCCGCGCAGGAACTGCATGGCTTTGAGTTGCCGGGCGAGGTAGCGGTAGTGGGGCGTCTGGTCGTGCGCCTGGTAGTAGTCGCGCCAGCGCGGCGCCTCGGCGAGGGTCTCGAAGAGCATCGTCGAGAAGTCGTTGGCGAGCAGCTGGATCTCTTCGTGGACGTGCTCGGTGGTCATCTCGTGCATCAGCGGGAAGTGGGGCATTACGGTGTTGATGACCGAGACCCCGACGTCCATCCGGGTCCGGCGGGGATCGGGCTCGATTCCCGCCTCAGCCGGCAAGGGAAACGGTTCGACGCTTTCCCAGTACGGCATGGTGCGGAACGTGGGCGCCGCGGCGAGCAGGTTGTGCAGGTGGGTGGTGCCGGTGCGGGGTAGGCCGGCGATCACGATCGGCGGTTGCAGTTCGATGTCGTCGATCTCGGGATGCCGGCTCACGAGGTCGGTGAACAGCAGCCGGTTCTTCAGCAGCTGCACCAATTGCGCGAAGAAGTTGACCGCCCCGGCCGCGTGCAGCCCGTCGATGGCCCGCAGGTCGGCGAGGTAGGCCTCGAGTCGTTCCCGATAATCCTGCGGGCCGAAGTCGTGCAGGCCGGTATCGGCACTGGCCCTTGAGTGCAGGACGTCCGCGTCCAGCGGGCAGTCCGGTGCGAGCGAGGCCATCATGTCGAGGATTTGTTGTGCCTCGGGGCTGAAGCGGGGCCGGGCGAGGTCGTCGAGGAGAACGGCGTCGGTCACGGCGACTTATGTTACTCTCGGTTTCGTAATGGTAGTGGATTTTGGCCGGCCCCGTGACCCACGCATCGACGGCGCGGTGCTGAGCGCCACCGTGGAACTGCTCGCCGAGACCGGCTACGCCGGGCTGCTGGTGTCCGCGATCGCCGAACGCGCCGGCACCAGCAAGCCCGCGATCTACCGGCGCTGGCCGAGCAAGGCGCACCTCGTCCACGAGGCGGTGTTCCCCATCGGCGCCGCCACCGAGCTGCCCGATACCGGGTCACTGCCCGAGGACCTTCGCGAAATGGTCCGTCGCTCAATGACTTTCCTGACGACGCCGGCCGCCCGGGCGGCCTTGCCGGGGCTGGTGGCCGAGATGGCCGCCGACCCTTCCCTGCATGCGGCGCTGCTGGAGCGGTTCGCCGGCGTCATCGGCGGCGGCCTGGCCGAGTTGCTGGCGCGCGCCGCGGACCGCGGCGAGGTCCGGCCCGACGTGACCGCCACCGAACTGACCGAGACCATCGCCGGCATCACGCTGATGGGCCTGCTCACCCGCGTCACCGAGCTCGACGACGGGTGGATCGATCGCACCACCACGTTGCTCCTGAAGGGAATCCGCGCATGACGCATGAAACGACGGCCGCGTGGCAGGAGCTGCTGGGCACCCTCGGCACCCTGGACCGGTCCTTCATGGAGGGCGACCGGGCGGTCACCGACGAGCGGCACGTCGCGGACGGGTACCGCATGCTCGCCAGTACGCTCGGCGTGGCCTTCGACGCCTACCTGTTCACCGAGCCGGGCCGGCCCCAGTTCTTCGCCGTGAACACGCCGTTCCGCCGTGACCGGCGCTGGGGCGGCGACAACACCGACGCCTACTACCACCTCTGCCCCGTCGATCCGCAGCGCCGCTACCGCATCAGCGGCAACACGGGTGACAGCGTGTACTTTTCGGTGACCGCCTACAACGAGCCGTCGCCGGGCGCGTGGTCCGACCGGGTGGTCGCGATCGTCCGCGACAGTGATCTGGACGTAGACGCCGACGGCAACTTCTCCTTCGAACTCGGCCCCACGCCGGACGCCGCCGTGCTGATGACCCGCGACTACCAGGCCGACCCGCTGACCGGGCGCCCCGTCACGTGGCGGATCGAGGCGCTCGAGGCGCCGGACCCCATCCGGCACGGCGACGCCGAGACCGCGGCGAGCCTGCGCGCGGCGTCGACCTGGTTGCGCACCATGTTCGCGATCGTGCCGCTGGCGGTCGGGACGCGCGTCGACGAGACGCACGCTCTGGGGCACGAAACCGCACACGCCGCAAACGAATTCGCCGACCCGTACCAGGTCCCCGACGCCAACTTCGGGTGGTCGGCGCGCGACGCCTGCTACTCGTACGGCAGCTTCGTGCTCGACGACGACGAAGCGCTGGTGATCACGCACCGGCCGCCCGCCTGCCGGTTCTGGAACCTGGTGGTGTGGAACCAGTTCATGGCCACCTTCGGCGCCGCCGAGGGCCCCGATGTCCGCTGCTCGATCAACGGCCACAGCGCCACGGTCAACAGCGACGGCTCGGTGACCATCGTGTTGTCCCGCGCACTGACCGGTCACCCGAATTCGCTGACCACGCTGGGCTACCCGCGCGGGAACCTCGCCTTCCGGTGGTTCCTGGCCGACGGGGTGCCGGCGCGGCCCCAGGTGAAGCTGATGAAGGCCGCGCAGGCACCGACCGCCACCACCTAACCCGCCGAGTGTGTGGCCTACGTACGTGAACCGCGTTGATTCCGTCCGTAGCCCCCACACTCGAGATCAGCCGACCGCCGAAACCAGCTCGATGGCCCGGCCCAGGGTGCGCAGCTTGGCCTCCAGCGTGTCGCCGGCCGGATACAGCCGCACCGTGTTCACGCCGGCGTCCCGCCACACCGCAAGCCGGGCGCGCACCATCTCCTCGGTGCCGATCAGCGTCGTGGCCAGCACCATCTCGTCGGTGATCAGCGCGGCCGCGCCGTCGCGATCGCCCCGCTGCCAGCGCTCACGGGCCTCGGCGGCGATGTCGGCCCAGCCCTGCCGGCTGTAGGCCCGGTTATAGTAGTTCGTGCTCGCGGACCCCATCCCGCCGAGGCTGAAGGCCAACCCCTTCTTGCGGCCGGCGACCATCCCGCGCAGTTCGTCCTCCCCGGCGGCGAAGGCGACCTCGGCGCCCTGGCAGATGTCCACGTCGGAGCGCGTGCGGCCGGCGGCGGCTAAGCCCTCGTCCAAGTGCGAGAAGTAGGCTTCGCCCGCGCCCTCGGGGACGAAGCTGGTGCCCAGCCAGCCGTCGGCGATCCGCCCGGTCAACCGCAGCATCGCCGGTGACAGCGCGGCGAGGTAGATGGGGATGGGATGCTCGGGCCGGGTCGACAATCGCATCGGCACGCCCTCACCACCGGGTAGCGGAATGTGAAATTGCTTGCCGGAGTAAGAGATTCTCCCCCCGCTGAATACCTGCCGCACGATCTCGACGGTCTCGGCGATGCGGGCCAGGGGCCGGCCGAACGACACGCCGTGCAGGCCCTCGATCACCTGCGGGCCGGAGGCGCCCAGTCCGAGCAGGAAACGCCCGCCCGACAGGTTGGACAGGGTGATCGCCGTCTGGGCGACCATGACGGGCGAACGAACGCCGACTTGCAGAACGCCCGACCCGAGCAGGATCCGCTCGGTTCGCGCCGCCAGGTAGCCCAGCGCCGACGGCGCGTCGGAGCCCCAGGCCTCGGCCACCCAGCACACGTCGAGGCCCAGCTTCTCCGCCTCGACGACGAAGGTCGCGGTGTCACGACCGGCGGTGGACAACTCGACCGTCGTCGCGGTGCGCATCAGCGCACCCCGTGCTCGGCCAGCCTCTTGATCGCCGCCAGTGTCTTGCCCATCGCGGCCTCGAACTCGCGCATCCGCACGAACACGATCTTCTGCTCCTTGTCGGGCATCGATTCGATGGCCACCGACAGCCCCGAACGCCCCGGACCCATCTGCATCCAGTAGCTCAGCGCCGTGCCGCCGTCGCGGGGGGTCAGCCGGAACCGCCACATCGCCGCGGGGTTGGTGGGATCGCCGACGGCCCAGGCGAATTCGCGGGGCTCGTCGCACGCGACGATCTGCGAGCTGGAGCTCCATTGCCCGAAGGCCTCGTGTGCGTTGTGTCCGATGAAGCAGGCGCCCACGCGCGGGGCGTCGGCACCCTCGGCCCACTCCACGGCTTGCAGCTCATTACTCAGCGTCGGCATCAGCTTGATGTCGGAAACCAGGCTCCACACGCGGGCGGGGTCCGCGTCGATCCACGTCGATGCTTCCACCGTCGGTTTGTCCGCATAGCGCGCGCCGGTCCATTCCACGTCGCCCATTGTCCCCCGCGCGCAAGACCTACGGCGCGGGGGACGCGGCCCGCCGTCAGGCGGCGGCGGGCGCCGGGTCGGCCGATCGGTCGTTCGTCGCCTTGCGCAGCACCGAGTCCGGGAAGGTCAGCCGGACGATCTTGCGGACGACGGTGCCGAACTGGCGCAGCAGCGGGCCGCGGTTGTAGGGGATGCCGTAGCGCTCGCAGATCGCTTGCATCTCGGGCGCGACCTCGGCGTAGCGGCGCGCCGGCATGTCCGGGAACAGGTGGTGCTCGATCTGGTGGGACAGGTTGCCGGAGAGCAGGTGAAAGAGCTTGCCGCCGGTGAGATTCGCCGAGCCGAGCACCTGGCGGAAGTACCACATGCCGCGAGACTCGTCCTTGGTCTCCTCGACGGTGAATTCCTGGGTGCCGTCGGGGAAGTGGCCACAGAAGATGATCATGTACGACCACACGTTGCGCATCAGATTCGCCGAGAGATTGCCCGCGAAGACGAAGGGTGCGAACGGGCCGGCCAGCAACGGGAACGCCACGTAGTCCTTGAGGGTTTGCCGGCGCGTCTTCTTCCAGATCGCGCGCAGCACCTCGCGTTTGTCGGCGAGCTCGATTTCGCCGGAGCGGATGCGCTCGGTCTCCAGTTCGTGCAGCGCGACGCCGTACTGAAACAGCACCATCAGCAGGAAGGCGTAGACGGGGTTACCCAGGAAGTACGGCTGCCAGGGCTGGTCTTCGCTCATCCGCAGGATGCCGTAGCCGATGTCGCGGTCCATTCCCACGATGTTGGTGTGAGTGTGGTGCATGTAGTTGTGGGAGTGGCGCCACTGATCGGCCGGGCATGCGGTGTCCCACTCGAAGGAGCGGCCGGAGATGTTCGGGTCGCGCATCCAGTCGTATTGACCGTGCATGATGTTGTGGCCGATCTCCATGTTGTCGAGGATCTTCGACAATCCGAGCATGGTCGTGCCCAGCAGCCAGGCGGGCGGAAGGAACAGCAACGCGCGGCCGCCGACTTCCAGCGCGCGCTGCGCCTTGATGACGCGGCGGATGTAGTCGGCGTCCTGCGCGCCCAGGTCAGCCATCACGCGCTCCCTGATGGCGTCCAGCTCGCGTCCGAATGCGTCGGCCTGCTCGGGGGTGAGGGTGATCTTGTTCTGTGTCATGGCTTTTCCTCCAAGGAATTGGGTGGCGATCCGCTGCGCCCGGCTTCGCCGCGCTTACGATCGCCACGGGAATGGGTTGTCACTACAGCGACAGCTCGACGTCGCCGACGGGGACCGACACACAGATCTGCACGTCCTCGTCGGGACCGGTCGAGACCGCGCCGGTGATCAGGTTGCGCACCGTTCCGGTGGTCTTCCGTCGGGTGCAGGTGTGGCAGATGCCCATCCGGCAGCCGTTTTCCGGTGTCAGGCCCGCCGACTCCGCCTGGTCCAGCAGCGAGCGTCCGTCGTCGACGACATCGACGCCGCTGTCGGAGAAGCTGACCCGCCCGCCCGAGGGATCCGCCGGCGTATCGAATGACGGCGGCACGAAGCTCTCGGTGCGGACGTTGTCGCAGTGCTTGCGGACGGCGTCGACCAAAGGCGCCGGCCCGCAGACGAACACCGCGTCCGGGGATGGCATCGCGGCGGCCAGATGTGCGGCATCGAACCGGCCGGCAAGGTCACCGCCGCCCGATCGGGTGTAGCCGTGTAGCACCCGGACGCCGCGCAGCGTGGCGAGTTCGTCGCGGTAGCAGGCCTCGGCCGCGGTGCGGGCGTAGTGGACGAACGCGATCTCGCCCGCGTGGCCCTCGGCGACCAGGGTGCGCAGCATCGCCATCACCGGCGTGATGCCGCTTCCGCCGGAAACGAAGAGGATTCGCCGCGGCCTGTCCTTGGGCAGCGTGAAGTCGCCGCCGACACCCGCCAAACCGACCACCATGCCGGGGTGGGCGTGCTCGTACAGGTAGGTCGAGACGAGCCCGCCGTCGTGCCGGCCGACCGTCAGCTCCAGCCGGCTCGCGCCCTCGGCGTTGGCCGGCGAATAGCAGCGGGTGTGCCGGCGGCCGTCGATCTCGACGGTGAGGTTGACGTACTGGCCGGCCTGGACCGTCCAGGCGGACGTGAAGCGCTCGTTCGGGGCGAGGACGAGCGTGACGCTGCGAGCGGTGTTGCGACGGACGCCGGTCACCTTGGCGCGGGCCTCGCCCAGCGTCCAGGTCGGCGCCACCAGCTCGGTGTACCGGTCGACGCCGTGCGGGCCGGTGAGCAGGTCGAGAAGGTCTGAACCCAAGACGCGCTTCCGAAACGTGCGAGCGAGGGCCCGGCCAGAAGTCTGAGCGGTTTGAGTGAACATATGTACACCGTGGGGCCGTACCACCCGGTCAGTCAAGGGTTTACTGCCGCTCTGTGGTAGGGTTCACATAGTGAACAGCCGTACTCCTACCTCACGGGTGCGCGGTTCTGGTCGCGAGCGTGTGCGCGAAAGCCGGTCGCGCGAGGAGCGCAAGGAGGCGACCCGTCGCGCCATCATCGCCGCGGCTCTCAAGCTGTTGCAGGACCGCAGCTTCTCCAGCCTGAGCCTGCGTGAGGTGACCCGTGAGGTCGGCATCGTCCCGGCGGCGTTCTACCGTCACTTCGAGTCGATGGAGGCCCTTGGGCTGGTCCTGATCGACGAGTCGTTCCGGAGCCTGCGCGACACGCTGCGAGACGCGCGCGCCGGCAAGCTCGACCCGAATCGGGTGATCGAGTCGTCCGTCGAGATCCTGGTGGCCAGTGTCGCGCAGCGGCGGGAACATTGGCGATTCATCGCACGCGAACGCAACAGCGGGCTGAGCGTGCTGCGCTATGCCATCCGCACCGAGATCCGGTTGATCACGTCCGAGCTGGCGACCGACCTGGCGCGTTTTCCGCGGTTGCACGAGTGGAGCACCGAGGATCTCAACGTGCTGGCGACCCTGTTCGTCAACGCGATGATCGTCATCGCGGAGGCCATCGAGGACGCGCAGAGCACCGAGGCGCTGGAAGACATCCGGCGGATCGCCGTCAAGCAGCTGCGGATGATCGCGATCGGCATCGCCGGCTGGAAGAGCAGCCCCTAGCCCTAGCGGGCGTCCGTGCACCCCACCGGGAGTGAACAGTCGAACACTGGTCGTCTTACTCGGTGGTCTGTGTGAAGTCCGGCGCCCCGTTCTCGTCGATGACCTCGTAGAGCGACTGGCCATCCTCGGGTGCCCCGTCGATCTGGCCGCGATGCGCGCGTCCGGGCGGGCCGTCGAGGGTCGCGCCCGCCACACCTTCGGCGGTGACGTCGGGCTCCTCTTCGGCGAGCCGGGCATCCAGGGACTCACCCTCGCGCGCTTCCCGTGCGGTCATGCCGAACCGGTTCGCTTCGCTCCAGCCCTCGGGCGGGTCGACGACGATGTCGCCGTCGTCGTTGTGGACCTCGTCGGAGTCGGTGCCTTCGCTCGCGTTCAGGGTGTCACCGGGTCCGCCCTCCTCGGGGAAGTCGGCCGGGTCCACCAGCTCGTCGGCTTGCGGGTTATCGCTCATGCGGGAACGGTTGCCCGCCGGGTTGGGGGGCTAAACGCCGGTGACCGCTAGCGCGGCGTCCGCCACATCGCCCACATGGTCGGGCCGCCGTCGGGCACGACGATCTCGCGGGTCACCGTGAAACCGAAACGTTCGTAGTACGGCACGTTTTCGGGCTTACTCGACTCGAGATAGGCGGGACAGTACTCGGCGTCGCAGCGGTCCAGCCGCGACCGCATCAGCGCCCGACCGAAGCCCCGCCCGCGGACCGAGGGGTCGCTCCCGATCACGGCGAGATACCAGTGCGGCTCTTCGGGATGCGTGCTCTTCATCAGTTCCTGCAGGCCGCGCGCCTTACCCGAACGCAGGCCGAACACCCGCAGAAAAGTCGGGATCATCGCGAGTTCACCCATGCGTGTCTCCCGCCACTGGTGGGGCGGATCCCACAGCGCGGCCGCGCCGATGCCCGGGCCGTCACAGGCCACCTCGACGCCGCCGCACCCCAGGTGGTGATGGCGTGTCATCGTCGCGAACAACCGGTGCAGGTGCGCGGCCCGCGCCCGGGGATCGGGCAGCAGCCAGGTGGTCACGGGGTCGTCGTAGAAGGCCCGGCCGAGCGTGCGTGACAGCTCACGGAGATCGGCCTTGCGCGCCGGGCGGGTCTGGGGACTCACCCGAGTCAGGCTAGCGGGTGACCGACCGCCGCATCAGGGGTGTGAGCGGCCCGGCGTTGGGTACGTTAGTCCGGTGACCGGCGTCTCGCGTCGCGACTTCGGACGGATGGCCGCGGGTGCGGGTGTGCTCGGCACCGCCGGACTTTCCGCCGGCTGCGGGCGACCGGACGCCGACCACGCCGCGCCCGCGGCACCGCCGCCGCCCGCGGCCAAGGCGGTCGGTGTGGTGCTCTCCCATGAGCAGTTCCGCACCGACCAACTGGTGGCGCAAGCCCAGGCGGCCGAACAGGCCGGCTTTGCGCATGTCTGGGCCAGCGACCATATCCAGCCGTGGCAGGACAACGAGGGCCACTCGATGTTCCCTTGGCTGACCCTGGCGCTGGTGGGCAACGCCACCAGCCGCATCTCCTTCGGCACGGGGGTCACCTGCCCCACCTACCGGTATCACCCGGCCGTCGTGGCGCAGGCGTTCGCCTCGCTGGCGGTTCTGTATCCCGGACGCGTCTTCCTGGGGGTCGGAACCGGGGAACGGCTGAACGAACAGGCGACCACCAACGCGTTCGGCAAGTACACCGAGCGCCACGACCGGCTGGTCGAGGCGATCACCCTGATCCGCCAGTTGTGGAGCGGATCACGAACCTCGTTCGCCGGGCGCTATTTTCAGACGAATTCGTTGAAGCTCTACGACAGGCCTTCGGCGCCGCCGCCGATCTTCGTGGCGGCCAGCGGCCCCAAGAGTGCCACAATGGCGGGCCAATACGGTGACGGATGGATCGGGCAGGCCCGGGATGTCACGAATCCCACGCTGCTGACCGCATTCGACTCGGGTGCGCGCGCCGCCGGCCGCGACCCCGGCGCCCTCGGCAAGCGCGCCGAGTTGTTCGCGGTCGTCGGCGACAGCGCCGAGGCGACCGCCGCCGCCGGCCTGTGGCGCTTCACCGCCGGCGCGGTCGACCAGCCCAACCCTGAGGACATCCAGCGCGCCGCACAGGTCAATCCCCTCGACAAGGTGCTGGCCAACTGGACCGTCGGCACCGACCCCGCGCCGCACATCAAGGCGGTGCAAGCGATCGTCGACGCCGGCGCCGTGCCGTTTCTCCATTTCCCCCAAGGGAATCCGCTCACGGCGATCGAGTTCTACCGCACCAACGTATTGCCGAAGTTGCATTGAGCACCCGCGGGCGATACCGCGTTCCCGATATCCACACCGCCGCAAGGTATCTGGCACCACAGCCGGGCTGATGAGGCACCGGCCCGTTTCAAGGCCGCGGGCCCGGGTATCCGTCCCGGCGGTGGCGGCCAGCCGCCGGCATTCGCAACGACAGCAACCGATGATCGGCACCGGAGGCTTACGCACCGGGCGATCGTGGAGAATCCGGTTTCATGGAGTCTGCAGACCCGACGTCGATCCACCGATTGGCCGTGCGCATGGCCGAACTCGCCCGCGACATCGCCGCGCCGCGTTCGCTGGGCCACGTTCTCGCCGACGTGACCACCGCCGCGGTGGAGCTGATACCCGCGGCGGACATCGCCGGGGTGCTGCTGATCAAGGGCGGCGAGGAGTTCGAATCGGTCGCGGACACCGACAGCTTGGTTGCGCAGCTCGACAAGTTGCAGCACGACTTCGGTGAGGGCCCCTGCCACGACGCCGCCCTGAAACAGACGATCGTGCGCACCGACGACCTCCGCGACGAACCACGCTGGCCCCAATACGCGCCGGCGGCCGTGGAACGCGGTGTGCTGAGCAGTCTCTCGTTCAAGCTGTACACCGCTGAGCGCACGGCCGGCGCGCTGAACCTGTTCAGCTTCCGGGCCGACCCCTGGGACACCGAAGCCGAGACCATCGGGGCGGTCTTCGCCGCGCATGCCGCGTCGGCGATCATCGCCGGGCGGCACGGGCAGCAGCTGCAGTCGGCCCTGTCGACGCGGGACCGCATCGGCCAGGCCAAGGGCATCATCATGGAGCGCTACGGCGTCGACGAACTGCGCGCGTTCGACCTGCTGCGCCGGCTGTCTCAGGAGAGTCAGGTCAAGCTCGTCGACATCGCCCAGCGCGTCATCGACACCCGCGGCGACGGCTGATCCGCCGCTGCCGCCATCTACGATGGGGTGGCCTTCATCGACGAAGCCGGTGCGACGCTGCGCCGGGGAACGGGTGGCCACCGTGTGGGATTTCGAAACGGATCCGGACTATCAGGCAAAGCTCGACTGGGTCGAGAAGTTCATGGTCGACGAACTCGAGCCGCTCGATCTGGTCGCCCTCGACCCGTACGACAAGAAGAACGCCGAGATGATGGCGATACTGCGGCCGTTGCAGCAGCAGGTGAAGGATCAGGGGTTGTGGGCCGCGCACCTGCGCCCCGAGCTCGGCGGCCAGGGCTTCGGCCAGGTCAAGCTCGCGCTGCTGAACGAGATCCTCGGCCGTTCCCGCTGGGCGCCGTCGGTGTTCGGCTGCCAGGCGCCGGATTCGGGCAACGCCGAGATTCTGGCCATGTTCGGCACCGACGAACAGAAGGCCCGCTACCTGCAACCGCTGCTCGACGGCGAGATCACCTCGTGCTATTCGATGACCGAACCGCAGGGCGGCTCCGACCCCGGCCAGTTCGTGACTGCCGCGACCCGGGACGCCTCGGGAAATGGGGACTGGGTGATCAACGGCGAGAAGTGGTTCTCCACCAACGCCAAGCACGCCTCGTTCTTCATCGTGATGGCCGTGACCAATCCCGAGTCGCGCACCTACGACAAGATGTCGCTGTTCATCGTTCCCGCCGAGACGCCGGGCATCGAGATCGTCCGCAATGTCGGCGTGGGAGCCGAATCGTCGAAGCGCGCGAGTCACGGCTATGTGCGCTACACCGACGTCCGCGTCCCGCCCGACCACGTGCTGGGCGGCGAGGGCCAGGCGTTCATGATCGCGCAGACCCGGCTCGGCGGCGGCCGTATCCACCACGCGATGCGCACGATCGCCCTGGCGCGCAGCGCTTTTGACATGATGTGCGAGCGCGCCGTCTCCCGTAAGACGCGGCACGGGCGGTTGTCGGACTTTCAGATGACCCAGGAGAAGATCGCCGACAGCTGGATCCAGATCGAGCAGTTCCGGCTGCTGGTGCTGCGCACCGCGTGGCTGATTGACAAGCACCACGACTACCAGAAGGTGCGCCGCGACATCGCGGCGGTCAAGGTCGCCATGCCCCAGGTGCTGCACGACGTCGTGCAGCGGGCCATGCACCTGCACGGCGCGCTCGGCGTCTCCGACGAGATGCCGTTCGTCAAGATGATGGTGGCCGCCGAGTCGCTGGGGATAGCCGACGGCGCCACCGAACTGCACAAGATGACGGTGGCCCGCCGCACCTTGCGCGAATACCAGCCCGTGACAACGCCATTCCCGTCCGCGCACATCCCCACCCGCCGCGCGGAGGCGCAGGCGCGCCTGGCCGAACGTCTCGAGCATTCCGTCGCGGAGTTCTGACCCGGGCGCTCGTTTCGGCGACACTTAAACCACGCACACGACACGCCGCAATGCATCGCCGTAGCTTAAGTCTCGCGACGGCCGCCTGGGTCAGGTGATGTAGCGGACGATGCTCTCGGCCACGCAGGCCGGCTTGGCCGAGCCTTCGATCTCGACGGTGGTCGACATGGTCGCCTGCACGGCGCCGTTGCCGACGTCGTCGACGCTGACCAGCGCCGTCTGCGCGCGCACCCTCGAACCGACCGGCACGGGCGCGGGAAAGCGAACCTTGTTGAGGCCGTAGTTGATTGCGAGCTTGATGCCGTTGACGGTGTAGATCTGGTGCTGCAGGCGGGGCAGCAGCGCCAGGGTCATGAATCCGTGGGCGATCGTCCCACCGAACGGACCCGCGGCCGCGCGTTCGGGGTCGACGTGGATCCATTGGTGATCGCCGGTCGCGTCGGCGAACAGGTTGACGTCTTGCTGGGTGATCGTCACCCAGTCGCTGTGCCCGATCGTCTCGCCGGTGGCGGCGGCGAGGTCGGCCACTGATTCGAAGGTGCGCATTGACGGTCCTCCTTGACTCCGGGTGGTAACCATAGCGCCGTTGCCGCGCCGCCCCACCATCCGGCCCACCCCGTTTGCCCGAGCACCGCGGGGGTAGTCGCGGCTGGGACAGCGGCGTTGCTCCGGGGAAAGGTCACTTCGTGCCCAATGTCGCCGCACACCATGGGGTTTCACAGCAGCCGCCCGCACGCCGACGACACCGACGGCTCGGCCCGGCGCACGCCTGAGGTTGGTTTCGGTGCGGCCGTTCGGGGGAAGCCCTGCGTGAACTGCGAACCGCACGGAGGGAACGGGATGCCTGAACGCAGAAGCCAGACGGTTGAATCCGACGCGCACCAGTCACGGACGCGCGGCGAAGCGGACAACGGGGGCACCCAGACGCGCAGGCGCCCTTCGGAACGAACCCGCAAAACGGAACGCCCGCGCCTCAACATCCCGATCATCGGGCGGGTGCGAGTTCCGCACGCCGATCACCTCGCGTTCTATGGCGGGCTGGCCGCGCTGGCGGCGTTCCAAATCCTCGACTGGCCCATGGCTTTGGTGCTGGGGGCCGGCCAGGCGCTGGCGGAGAGCCAGCACGATCGCGTCGTCCGAGAGTTCGGCGACGCCTTGAGCGACGCTTGAACGGCTGTGCCGGGCGCCCGCTCCATACGGCATCCACCTGGTCGCCAACACCTGGGGTTTGGCACTGCATGGCTGGGGAACCCGTCAGGGATTGGGTGCCGCATCGAAAGGAAGCACATGGCAGATCCGAAGGGCCACAAGACGGAATCCGACGTCGAACCGGAGGCTCACGAGTCTCGCTCACGCGCCGCGGCCGGAGAGGCCGACGGCTCGTACGTCGGGGCGGCCGGTTCGGATGATTCTTTCGACGCCGGGGAGACGGGCGCCGAGGCACGCAGTCAACGCGGCTGACCGACACGGAGCCCCGGTCAGTGATCCACGGTCTCAGGAGAGGCCGTACAGCACAACGGCAAAGCCGGCCAGCACGACGGCCGTGGCCGCGAACGCTCGGTGCCGGCGCTGAATCCACTGCCTGATCCGCTCGAGCTGGGGGTCGATTCGTGGCCCGACGACGAGGTGGGCCAGGACCGGGGCTGCGACGGTCGAACTCGCCAGCGCCGCATAGTAAGCCACCGCCAGCACCGAGCCGGCGGCCGTCATTCGCACGCTGGCGATCTGGGTTCCGACGGCCGCGCTGGCGGCCAGCACCTTGGGGTTGGCCAGCATGGGGAGCATTCCGATCGCGGCCGCGGCCGAAGGCGTTATCCTGCCCACACTGCCTTCCCACCGCAGCCCGCCCGTGGGGTGGGCGCGTCGCCACCAAAGCCAGGTGCCCAATGACATCAGCACCACGCCGGCCCCGACGACCACCCCGTCGGCCCACGCCGGCGCGGGCCCCAGCAGGCCGTCGAACAGTCGCGGGAACTGCATGAACGCCGCGGCGAGGGCGGTCAGCGACACCAGCCGGCCCAGCAAGTAGGCGACACTCGAAGAGTACGGCCGGTCGTTGTGGGCGAGCAGTACCAACGACACGCCGATGGATATGGGTGAGACTGCTACCACGAGTGCCGGTGCGGTCAGCTTAGCCAACACCAGGCCCGAAAGTACCGACACACCAACGCCTTTCAGACGTGCACGAGCGACTCGTCGGGACGTTCGCCGAGCCCCGCGGCCCGCGGTGTCACGGCCTGGCCCGCCCCCCGAAGACCGGCGTCAGGGCGTCGGAGACGGTTGCTTGAGCGCTCCGATCGCGGCCCGCAGTTTGGCGGTGGCCTGGTCCGCGACGTCCTGCAATGCGCCCTGCTCGCCGGTCACCTTGACCATCAACTGGGGATCCATCGCCTCGACGAGAACCGCATCGCCCCGGCTGTCGGGGTCGGTTCGCACCACGACGTTGCATGGCAGCAACTGGCCGATCTGACGGTGAATCCCGAGCGCGCGATGGGCCAACACCGGGTTGCAGGCACCGAGGATGAGGTAATCCTCCATGTCCTCACCGAGCTTCTTCTTCAGCGTGGCCTTGACGTCGATGGTGGTCAGCACGCCGAAGCCCTGCTCGGCGAGGGCTTCCGTCGTCCGATTCACCGCGTCCTCGAACGAGGTGTGCAGCGTGGCGGTCAATCCTGATGTCATTTCTCCTCCTCTTTCAGGTTTTCTCGGTCGCGCGGGCGTCAGCCCGCGGTGCGCGGCCGTTGCAGTTGGGCGAACTGGGGAACCGCGGCCAATGTCGCGACCGCGTCGAACAATGCGATCGAGTCCCCTTCGTCGGGTACCGCGGTCAGGACCGGCCCGAAGAACGCATGCCCGTCGATCTGCAGGATCGGACTGCCGCCGGTTTCGCCGAGCGCATCCTGTGCCGCCTGGTGCCCTCGCCGCACCAGCTCGTCCAGCGATTCGTCCGAGATCGCCCCGGGGAGGGTGTCGCGCACGCCCGCCGCGGTCAAGACGTGGGCGACGAGGTTGTCGTCGAGGGGCTCCGAGCGGTCGATGTATCGCTCACCGAAGGCGAAGTACGCGGCGGCCCACCCGGCGGCGCCCTTTTCCCGCGCTACGGCGGCCATCAACCGGCCGACCTTCCGGGAGTCGCGCATGCGCGCCTGCTGTGGGGGCGGGAGTTCGCGCCCCTCGTTGAGCACCGCCAGGCTCATCAGCTGCCAATCCACCGACACGCCGGTCTTCTCGGCGACGGCGCGCAGCCAACGCGCGGTGTTCCACGAAAACGGACACACCGGGTCCAGCCACAGCGTGGCTTTCGATCCAGCTCGACCCTTGTCGGCGGGGTCCATTGCTCATCCCCCTTCTCGGAGAGGCCGGCCGTCAGGCCAGGCTCAGGAACAGTTTTTCCAGCTCGTCGATCGATAGGCCGGGCCCGTCGGTGGGACTACCCTCCGGCCGGGCGATGCAGTCGCGCAGGCCGGAGGCGATGATCTTGAATCCGGCGCGATCCAGCGCCCGTGACACCGCGGCCAACTGCGTGACGACATCCTTGCAGCTGCGGCCCTGCTCGATCATCGCGATGACGCCGCCGAGCTGGCCGTGGGCCCGCCGTAACCGGGCGAGGACGGCATCCATGTCGGCGGGGTCGTGCCCGGCGACGTCGGCCGGAACCGGCGAACCGACCTGAATTTCTTCTTTCATGACTCCTTCATACCATACCCCAGGGGGCATTACGTCAGGATTGTCTATACCCCTGGGGGTATGGTACTAATGGAGCCGCGGGTGAAGCGAGGGCTCGCGGGTATCCGGTCACCGCGTTGGCGTGGGGCCGGTGCCTGGCGACCCTCAACTGCGGGCCGAACGGCCCTATTGGCTGCGGTGACGCGGGCCGAGACTCCATAGCGGGGGACCCGGTCACGAGGGAGAGGAAACGTCAGTGTCCACGTTTCTGAGACGGGCTTGGGTACCGCTCGTCGTTGTGGTGGCGGTTGCCCTCGGCGGCGTGGCCGTCGATCGGCTGCGCGGCGTCTTCGGCTCTGAAGAGATCTTCACCGCGACCGGCAGCAGCGCCGCGCCTCTCGAGCCCTCGCACATCAAGCAGGTGACATACGAGATCTACGGGCCCAGCGACACGACGGGAAGCGTGAGCTACTTGGACAAGAACGCACAGCCGGCACAGGCCAACTTCACCAACCTCCCCTGGAGCTTCACGATCGCCACGACGGTGCCCGCCGTGATCGCCAACGTGGTGGCGCAGGGCGATAGCGACAAACTCGGGTGCCGCATCACCGTCAACGGCGTGGTCAAGGACGAGCAGTCCTCGGCCGGGCGCCACGCCCAAATTTCCTGTCTGGTGAAGGCCGCATGAACACCGACACCGACACCCGCCCGAGGTTCATGCGGTTCGTCCGCACCTTCGCGTGGCCGATCATCATCGGCTGGCTGCTGCTCACCGTTGCCTTGAACGTGCTTGTGCCGCCGATCGAATCGGTCGCACGCAAACACGCGGTGACCATGTCGCCGCAGGATGCACCGGCGATGATCGCCGCCAAACGGATGGGCGCGACCTTCCACGAGTCGGATTCCGACAGCATCGCGATGATCGTCCTCGAAAGCGATAAGCAACTCGGCGACGAGGCGCACCGCTATTACGACGGCCTGGTGAGCAAGCTGCAGGCGGATCCCAAGCACGTGCAGCACGTCCAGAACGTGTGGGGGGACCCGCTCACCGCCGCGGGCGTCCAGAGCAAGGACGGCAAAGCCGCCTACGTCCAGCTCAACCTGGCCGGCAACCAGGGCAGCACCTTGGGCAATGAATCCGTCGACGCGGTGCGCAAGATCGTCGACAAGTCGGATCCGCCCCGCGGGCTGAAGGTCTACGTGACCGGCCCGGCACCGCTGACGACGGACATGAACGAGGCCGCCGACAAGAGCATGTTCAAGATGATGGGCGTCACGGGCGTCGTCATCATGATCATGCTGTTCATCGCCTATCGGTCCGTCAGCACCGTGCTGCTGGTTCTGGTGATGGTCGGCTTTGAAATGGGCACGGCCAGAGGGCTTGTCGCGCTTCTGGGGAATTACGAGCTGTTGGGGTTCTCGACGTTCGTCGTCGCCATGTTGTCATCGTTGGCGATCGCGGCCGGAACCGACTACGCGATCTTCCTGATCGGGCGCTACCAAGAGGCGCGGCAGGCGGGGCAGGACCGGGAAACGGCCTACTACACCATGTTTCGCGGGACCTCGCACATCATCCTGGGCTCGGGTTTGACGATCGCGGGGGCCACCTTCTGCCTGCACCTGGCGCGCCTGTCGTATTTCAAGGCGCTGGGCATTCCGTCCGCACTGGGGCTGCTCGTCGTCGTCGCGGGGGCCATGACCGCGGCCCCGGCCGTCGTCGCCGTGGCTACCCGGTTCGGGCTGCTCGACCCGCGCCGGATGATCAAGACCCGCGGATGGCGGCGCATCGGCACCGCGACGGTGCGGTGGCCGGGCCCGGTGTTCGCGGCGTCGTTGGTCATCGCCATCGTCGGCATCCTCATCATGCCGAGCATGAAGATCAGCTACAACGACCGCTTCTACACCCCCCAGAACGTGCCGTCGAACGTCGGATACGCCGCCGCCGAACGCCATTTCAGCGCCGCGACGATGAACCCCGACATCCTCATGATCGAGAGCGATCACGACATGCGGAACAGCGGCGACATGATCATCCTGGACAGACTCGCCAAGGACATCTTCCGGTCACCGGGAATCGCGATGGTGCAAAGCATCACCCGGCCATTGGGCGGGCCGATCGAACACACCTCGATACCGTTCCAGATCAGCGCGCAATCGATCCCGATCCAAGAGAACCTCCAGTTCATGAGGGACCGCACGGCGGACATGCTGAAGATGAGTGATGACCTCGGCGCGATGATCGGCTCGATGCAGCGGATGCAGGGCCTGCTCGGGCAGATGAGCGGCGCGACGCACCGCATGGTCGGCGACATGCACGACATGCAGGCGACGCTGGACGAAATGCGGGATCACCTGGCGGATTTCGACGACTTCGCGCGACCGCTCCGCAGCTATCTGTACTGGGAACAGCACTGCTACAACATTCCGGTCTGCTGGGCGACGAGGTCGGTGTTCGAGGCGATCGACGGGGTGGACAAGTTCAGCGAGAACATGAGCACGCTGATCAAGGACGTGGACAACATCGACGCGATCATCCCGCAGATGGCCGCGCAGTTCCCGCCGATGATCGCCGTCGCCAAATCCATGCAGGGGACGCTGCTCACGATGCACAGCAGCTTCTCGGGCCTGGTCACGCAGATGGCTCAGATGACCGACACGGCCAGCGCAATGGGGCAGGCCTTTGACGCCTCCCGCAGTGGCGACTATTTCTATCTGCCGCCGGAGGCCTTTCAAAATCCCGACTTCCAGCGCGGTCTGAAGCTCTTCTTGTCTCCGGACGGGAAGGCCGCGCGCTTCATCATCACCCACGATGCGGATCCGGCCACCCCGGCGGGCATCTCGGCCGTCATGCCGGAACTGGCCGCCGCGCATCAAGCGGTGAAGGGCACGACCCTGACCGGGGCCAAGTTCTACCTCGCCGGTACGGCGGCCATCTACCGCGACATCCAGTCCGGCTCGCACTACGACCTGCTGATCGTGGGACTCGCGGCGCTGACGCTGATCTTCGTCGTGATGGTGATCATCACGCGGGCTCTGGTCGCGTCCCTGGTGATCGTCGGGACGGTGTTGCTGTCGCTGGGCGCCGCCTTCGGGCTCTCGGTGCTGGTGTGGCAACACCTCTTCGGCCTGGATTTGAACTGGATCGCGCCGGTGTTCGGGTTGATCATCCTGCTGGCCGTCGGCTCGGACTACAACCTGCTGCTGGTGTCGCGGTTCCAGGAGGAGATCGGCGCCGGCCTCAAGACCGGCATCATTCGATCCATGGGCGAGACCGGTGGGGTCGTCACCACGGCGGGGCTCGTCTTCGCCTTCACCATGATGTCGATGGTCGCCAGCGATCTGCGCTCGATCGGCCAGGCCGGCAGCACGATCGGTCTCGGCCTGCTGTTCGACACGTTGATCGTGCGGTCGTTGATGACGCCGTCGATCGCCGCGTTGCTCGGGCGGTGGTTCTGGTGGCCCATACGAGTGCGCCCGCGGCCCGCCAGCTCCATGCTGCGGCCCTTCGGTCCGCGTCGCCTGGTTCGCTCGCTTCTGCTGGGCGAGCCCGCCGATGCGCCTGCCCCCAGGCCCGAAAAGACCATGGCGTCGACGCCGGGCTGACGACCGCCGGCGCAAGATGGGGCTGTGCGGCTACTGCTGATCTCGGACACCCACGTCCCCAACCGCGCCCGCGACCTGCCCGCGCGGGTGTGGGATGAGGTGGCTGCGGCCGACGTCGTCGTGCACGCCGGCGATTGGGTGGCGACCGACCTGCTCGACGAGCTCGACAGCAGGTCGGCCCGGCTGGTGGCCTGCTGGGGAAACAACGACGGTCCCGCGTTGCGCGCGCGCCTGCCGGAACGCGCGGATGTGACCCTGGCGGGCGTGCGGTTCACCGTGGTGCACGAGACCGGCGCCGCGGCCGGGCGCGAGGCGCGGATGTCGAGGCTGTACCCCGACACCCAGGTCCTGGTGTTCGGGCACAGCCACATCCCCTGGGACACCACCAGCGGAACCGGCCTGCGACTGCTCAATCCGGGCTCGCCGACCGATCGCCGCCGGCAGCCGTTCTGCACCTATATGACCGCCTCCGTCGACGACGGGGCCGTCACCGACGTCGTCCTGCATCGACTTTCGAAGTAGCCGATACCTAACCGACGCACAGCGTCCGCACATAAATAGCTCGGCTACAGAGGTATTCTGGAAGGGTGCATACGAGTACCGATGTGGTCGCCGAGGTGTTTCGCGTCGTCGGCCGGTTCCGCAGGCAGCTGCGACGGTCCGCCGGCCGCGGCTTTGACTCGGCGCGGCTCAGCGAATCGCAGTCCGAGCTGTTGTGGCTGGTGGGCCGGCAACCCGGCATCTCGGTGAACGCCGCCGCCGCCGAGCTCGGACTGGCTCCCAACACCGCGTCAACCCTGGTGTCGAAGCTGGTGTCCGGGGGTTTGCTCATCCGGACCGTCGGCGACACCGACCGCAGGGTCGGCCGGTTACACCTGGCCGAGCCCGCCCAGCAGATCGTCGACGCGTCTCGGGCGGCGCGACGAGAGGCGCTGGCGGAAGTGCTCGCCGAACTCGACGACGATCAAATCGAGGCATTGACAAGAGGATTGGAGGTCATAGAGATGATGACCAGGACACTGCAGGAGCGACGGTCATGAGCGCATCACTGCCGATGGCCATCGACGCCAGGCACCTGAGTTATCGGTATGGCCAGTTCACCGCCGTCAACGACGTGACGTTGCAGGTGCGCCCCGGGGAAACCATGGGCCTTTTGGGCCCGAACGGCGCCGGGAAGACGACCATCGTCCGGATGCTCACCACGCTGGCGCCGGTGCAGCAGGGTGAGTTGCGGATCTTCGGGCTGGACGCGCGCCGCCAGACGACCGACATTCGCAGCAACATCGGGTATGTGCCGCAACAGCTCTCGATCGAGCCCGCGCTGACCGGCCGCCAGAACGTCGAGTGGTTCGCGCGGCTCTACGGTGTGCCCCGGGCCGAGCGTTCCGACCGGGTCGGGCAGGCGCTGGCCGCCATGGACCTGCTCGACGTGTCCGATCGGCTGGCCGCGGCCTACTCCGGCGGCATGGTTCGGCGTCTCGAGGTGGCACAGGCGCTGGTGAACCGCCCGTCGCTGCTGGTGCTCGACGAACCGACCGTCGGGCTGGATCCGATTGCGCGGGACGGCGTCTGGACACAGGTGCAGGAGATGCAGGCGCGGTTCGGGATGACTGTGCTGCTGACCACCCACTACATGGAGGAGGCCGACGCGCTGTGTGATCGCGTCGCGCTCATGCACTGCGGCGAGTTGCGCGCGGTGGGCACACCGGCCAAGCTGAAATCCACCGTTTCGCCGCGGGCGACGCTCGAAGACGTGTTCCGCCACTACGCCGCCTCCGACTTGCAGGGTGAGCCGGCCTCCTCCGAGCCGACGGGTTCGATCCGCGAAATCCGTTCCGCCAGAAAGGTTGCACGCCGTGTCGGTTGATAGCGCCATGCCGGGAACCTTGGTTCGCGCGCCGCGCGGATGGCAGCGGGTGGGCGCCGTGTTCAGCCGCGTCGGCGCGTTCGCGATCGTCGAACTGCAGAAGCTGCAGCACGACAGGACCGAGCTCGTCACCCGCATGGTGCAGCCGGCGCTGTGGCTGTTGATCTTCGGGACCACCTTCAGCCATTTGCACGTCATCCACACGGGATCGGTCTCATACCTGGCCTTCCTGGCGCCGGGGATCATCGCCCAGTCGGCGCTGTTCATCTCGATTTTCTATGGGATACAGATCATTTGGGATCGAGACGCGGGCGTGCTGGCCAAGCTGATGGTGACGCCGGCGCCGGCGTCGGCGCTGATCACCGGCAAGGCGTTCGCGGCCGGTGTGCGCTCGGTCGCCCAGGTTGTCGGTGTCATGGCGTTGGCGTATCTGATGAATGTCGGGCTGACGGTCAACCCCCTGCGGATTGTCGCGGCGATGGCCGTCGTCATGCTGGGCGCTGCGTTCTTCGCCTGCCTGTCGATGACGCTGGCCGGCCTGGTGCGCAGCCGCGATCGCCTGATGGGGATCGGCCAGGCCATCACGATGCCGTTGTTCTTCGCCTCGAACGCGCTGTACCCGGTGGACGTGATGCCCGCCTGGTTGCACGTGCTGAGCAGGGTCAACCCGCTCAGTTACGAAGTCGACGCCTTACGCGGACTGCTCATCGGGATGCCTTTCAACCCGATGGACGTTGTCGTGCTGGCGGTGGCCGCCGTGCTCGGAATCGCCGCGGCATCAACGCTATTGCGCCGGCTCGTCGCCTAGTTACACCCTCGGTAGCCAATCGTGACCAGTTAGCAACGATTTCCCGCCGACGCCCAATCGTTAGCCAACCGCGATCTGTTGCTCCGGCCGCGACAGGCGATTTGCGTCCTCTCCCCGTGATTCACTGCCCAGCGAACGGATTCGACCGCCGCACGCGGCAGATGAAAGTTGGGATGGGTAGAGGGCTATGAAGTTCTTTTCAGAGTTGCGGAAGTTGCGTGGCGCCGCGGCAACCATGCCGCGTCAGCTGGCGGTCGCGGCCATGGGGGCTGCCCTGATGTCCGGCCTCGTCACCGCGGCCGGCGGCTCGGCCACCGCGGGGGCGTTCTCCAAGCCGGGGCTTCCGGTGGAATACCTGGAGGTGCCGTCACCGTCGATGGGCCGCAACATCAAGGTGCAGTTCGAGGGCGGCGGACCGCACGCGGTGTACCTGCTCGACGGGCTGCGCGCCCAGGACGACTACAACGGCTGGGACATCAACACCCCCGCCTTCGAGGAGTTCTACCAGTCCGGCCTGTCGGTGGTGATGCCGGTCGGCGGCCAGTCCAGCTTCTACAGCAACTGGTACCAGCCGTCGTCGGGCAACGGACAGAACTACACCTACAAGTGGGAGACCTTCCTGACCCAGGAGATGCCGCTGTGGCTGCAGGCCAACAAGCAGGTTTCACCGGCCGGCAACGCCGCGGTGGGCCTGTCGATGTCCGGCGGCTCGGCGCTGATCCTGGCCGCGTACTACCCGCAGCAGTTCCCCTACGCCGCCTCGCTGTCGGGCTTCCTCAACCCGTCCGAGGGCTGGTGGCCGACGCTGATCGGGCTCGCGATGAACGACTCGGGCGGCTACAACGCCAACAGCATGTGGGGCCCGTCGACCGACCCGGCGTGGAAGCGCAACGACCCGATGGTCCAAATTCCGCGGCTGGTCGCCAACAACACCCGGATCTGGGTCTACTGCGGCAACGGGACGCCCAGCGACCTCGGCGGCGACAACATGCCGGCCAAGTTCCTGGAGGGCCTCACGCTGCGCACCAACCAGCAGTTCCAGAACAGCTACGTCGCCGCGGGCGGCCGCAACGGGACGTTCAACTTCCCGGCGAACGGCACGCACTCGTGGCCCTACTGGAACCAGCAGTTGGTCGCGATGAAGCCCGACATCCAGCAGGTGCTGCTCGCCAGCAACACCACCGCCCAGCCGGCCCAACCGGCACAGCCGGCACAACCGGCGGCCTGAACCGCCAAGCCAGCATCGGCAGCAGCGCACCGGTCAGCGCTGCTGCCGATGCTTTTTGTCCTGCCGGTCGTTCAACAGCGCCCGGCGATCCTGGTGAAAGTACGTGTAGATGGTCGTCAGCGTGCACACCACCGCGGCGAACACCAGCATCCAGGTCCCGTTGACCACGACGCTGATGAAGCCGCCGATCGCGGCGCCCACGACGAAGCTGGCGAACAGCAGGAAATAACCGAGCCAGTCCGCGGCTTTCCCCCCGGCCAGGTGGCGCTCGATGCCCTGGCCCATTTTGACCATCGTTCCGGTCACGTAACTCAGCGGAACCGACACTTCCCCGTTCTTGACGAACGACGTGTTCAGCGCGCCGGTGCCGAACGCCATCAACACGATCGGCGCGAAGTCGAGGAAGTTCTCCTCCCACCCTTCGTCCAAGACGTCGACCACCGCCGCCGCCACCAGGCTGACGGTGGTCAGCACGGTGGGGCCGTGCGGGTGGTCCACCCAGAAGTGCCGCCGGCACATGGAGGCGATCACCACGCCGGCGAGGAACGCCACCATGAGCAGCCCGGCGCTCGCGGCGAGCCACGGTTGGTGGCTGAAGTACGCCAGCACCCCGCGCTGCGCGTTCCCTGTCATGAAGACCACGAAGTATCCCGCGGAGTGGGTGAACGAGATCGCCCCGATGATGCCGGCCAGCGCCGCCAGCACCCAGGACAACCGCGCCTCGCTGTCGAAGATCTCGCTATTCACACGGACATGGTTCCAGAAGCCCGCGTTACTCGCAGATCATCAGAGTTTGCTATGAGAGGCGGTGAGCCGGGCGATGGAGCGCAGCGGAATTGGCAACCAGTGGGGACGGTGCCGCGCCTCGTAGCCGGCCTCGTAGACGGCCTTGTCCAGTTCATAGGCGGCCAGCAGGTCGGCCGCATCGCGCGGGTCGACCCCCGACGCGGCGGCGTACCCCTCGCAGAACGCGGTCCGGTTGCGCTCGACCCATTCGCGGGCGCGGGCGGCCAGTTGCTTGTCGTCCGCCTGGTCCACCAGCGGTCCGTACGCGGCGTATTCGAACGACCGCAGCACGCCGGCCACGTCGCGCAGCGGTGAATCCGGGGCCCGGCGCTCATCGAGCGGCTGGCCCGGCTCGCCCTCGAAGTCGATCAGCAGCCAGCTTTCCGGGGTTCGCAGCACTTGGCCGAGGTGCAGGTCGCCGTGCACCCGTTGGACGGTGATCGCCTCACCGGCCAGCTTGGAGAACCGCTCCTCGATGGTCGACGCGTACTCCTGCAGCTCGGGCACCTTCGCCACGGTCGACGACAGCCGCGCCAGCACGGTGTCGACCGGGAAGGCGGACTGCGCCGTGCCGAGGGACTCGGCCAGGGTGGCGTGCACGGATGCCACGGCCTCGCCCAGCCGGCAGGACTCGCCGGCGAAGTCGCCGCCGACCTCGTGGGCGTACAGGTCGCCCTCCGCGAACAGGTCGCGCACGCTGGCGGTGGCCATCGCCCACCCTTCCGCGGCGTTGGACGCGAACTCGGTCACCATGCCGAGCGGCCACGCGTCGTCGGCCGTGCCGTCGGGGGCGGCCATCTCGTAGGTGCCGAGCAGCCGGGCGACGTGCGGGTTGCCGGCGCGGCCCAGCACCCGGTTCAGCTCGATGTCGGGGTTGATGCCGCTGCTGACCCGGCGAAACGCCTTGAAGATGGCGTCGCGGTCGAAGATGACGCTGGTGTTGCTCTGTTCGGCGTCCGAGACGTGGGGCAACGCCTCCAGGGGCAGCGTGACGCCGGGTTCCTTGACGAACCGCACCTCGGTGCCGGACGCGCTCCGAACTGCCGACGAGTCGATCAACGACAGCAGGAACTGCGGCGCGTCCGTGTCGTACAGGCCGTCGAAACCGGTGCGGTCGCCGGCGGCGCCGATGGTGGCGACCGTGCTGTACTCGGAGACCGGCGCGGTATCCCAGCGCACGATCACCTGGTAGCGCTCCGACGAGCCGTCCGCGTACTGGGCGTCGACCAGGACCAGGTCCAGGTCGTCGCGGAACGGGACGACGACGGCGGCCTCGGCGGAGGTCAGTTCCCGGTTGCGTCCGGCGTACCACCGTTGCTGTGGGAGCCAGTCCGACCAGGGCAGCTTGGCGGGCTCAGTCATCAGCGCCGCTCCTCCTCATCCTCACATGCGGTCAGCTGGAACCAGTAGAAACCGTGTCCGGGCAACGTCAGCAGGTAGGGCAGGTGCCCGATCCGCGGAAATTCGACGTGCCCGGTCAGTTCCACCGGCGTGCAACCGCTCCAGTGCTGCAGGTTCAGCTCGATCGGCTGCGGGAACCGCGAGAGATTGTTGACGCACAACACCGTGTCGCCGCCGCCTGGCACCTGGCGCACGAACGCCAGCACCGACGGGTTGGAGCCGCCCAGCTCCTCGAACGTGCCGATCGCGAACGCCTCGTGGCGGCGCCGCACGGCCAGCATCATGCGGGTGAAGTTCAGCAGCGACGTGGACGTGTCGCGCTGAGCCTCCACGTTGACGGCCTGGTAGCCGTACACCGAGTCCTGGCTGGCCGGCAGGTAGAGCCGGCCCGGGTTGGCCTTGGAGAAGCCGGCGTTGCGGTCCGGTGTCCACTGCATCGGGGTGCGCACACCGTCGCGGTCACCCAGCCAGATCACGTCGCCCATCCCGATCTCGTCGCCGTAGTACAGGACCGGCGAGCCGGGCAGGGACAGCAGCAACGCGGTGAACAGCTCGATCTGGTTGCGGTCGTTGTCCAGCAGCGGTGCCAGGCGGCGCCGGATGCCGACGTTCGCCTTCATCCGCGGGTCCTTGGCGTACTCGGAGTACATGTAGTCGCGCTCTTCGTCGGTGACCATCTCGAGCGTCAGCTCGTCGTGGTTGCGCAGGAAGATGCCCCATTGCGCCATGTCGGGGATTTCCGGCGTCTGCGCCAGGATCTCCGAGATCGGAATGCGCGACTCCCGGCGAACCGCCATGAAGATGCGCGGCATCAGCGGGAAGTGGAACGCCATGTGGCATTCGTCGCCGCCGGTGCTGGTGTCGCCGAAGTACTCGACGACATCGGCCGGCCACTGATTGGCCTCGGCCAGCAGCACCCGGCCCGGGAACTCGTCGTCGACGACCTTGCGCACGCGCTTGAGGAAGGCGTGCGTCTCGGGCAGGTTCTCGCAGTTGGTGCCCTCCCGCTCGAACAGGTAGGGCACCGCGTCCAGCCGGAACCCGTCGATGCCCAGCCCGAGCCAGAAGCGGAGAACGTCGATCATGGCTTCCTGCACGGCCGGGTTCTCGTAGTTCAGGTCCGGCTGGTGGGAGAAGAACCGGTGCCAATAGAACTGTTTGCGCACCGGGTCGAAGGTCCAGTTGGACTCCTCGGTGTCGACGAAGATGATCCGGGCGTCGGTGTACTTCTCGCTGGTGTCGCTCCACACGTAGAAATCGCCGTACGGGCCGTCGGGGTCGTGCCGCGACTCCTGGAACCAGGGGTGTGAATCCGAGGTGTGGTTCATCACCAGGTCGGTGATGACCCGGATGCCCCGCTCGTGCGCGGCGTTGAGCAACGCGACGAAGTCCTCCACCGTGCCGAAGTCGGGCAGCACCTTGTAGAAGTCCCGGATGTCGTAGCCGCCGTCGCGCAGCGGCGAATCGTAGAAAGGGGGCAGCCAGATGCAGTCGATGCCCAGCCATTGCAGGTAGTCCAGGCGTCCCAGGAGTCCGCGCAGGTCACCCGACCCGTCGGCGTTGGCGTCGAAGAACGCCCGCACCAGCACCTCGTAGAAAACGGCGTGCTTGAACCACGTCGGGTCGGTGGGCAGCGCGGCGGCGTTGTCGAAGTCGTCGGACTCCGGGTGCTCGACGACACCGTCCTGAACGTGACTGCCCCCTGCGGGATGGTGCTCGACCGCTTCTCTTGCGTCGTTCATCAAATCCACGATGCCACGTGTACCCGAGGCGCGACATTCGGAATCACGCCCGCTGGCATGCGACGAAACGCGCTTGGCGACAACCGAATTGACCACCCAGCGCGCATCGTCGGTGCGGGTGTCAGGCCGGCGGCCCGTCGCCCAGCGTCACGTTCGTGGTGCGTTCGCCGCCGCCGGCGGAGCGGTACTGCACCGCGATGTTGTCGCCGGGGTGGTGCGGGACGAGGACGTCCGTCATCGACGTGGCCCCGGTGATGGCGACGTTGTCGACCCCGGTGATGACGTCACCCGGCGAGATCCCGGCCGACGCGGCGGGGCCGCCGGTGACCACGCGTTCGACGCGCGCACCGTTGCCGTTGCTGTCGGTGACACCCAGGCCGAGGAACGCGGTCGGGCCGATGTGCACGGTGTTCGAGCCGGCGCCCGACCTGATCTGCCCGGCCACGCCCATCGCGTGGCCGATCGGGATGGCGAAGCCCTGTCCGCCGCCCGACATCTTGTAGTTGTCGGTGGCGGCCGTGTTCACGCCGACGACCTGCCCGTCGTTGTTGACCATCGGTCCGCCGGAGTCCCCGGGCCTGATCGGCGTGTCGGCCTGGATCAGCCCGCCGAGCGACTCGTTGGCGCCGGTCAGGGTGTCGGTCGCCGAGACGCTCTGGTTCAGCGCGATGACCTTGCCCGAGACGGCGCTGGGCGTTCCGCCCTGGCCGCCGGCGTTACCCATCGCCACGACCGGCTGGCCCACGCTGACCCCGCCGCCGATGGCGGCCGTCGGGAGCCCGGCGGCGCCGCGCAGTTGCAGCACCGCGATGTCCTGGCTGCGGTCATAACCGACCACGTCGACGGCGTAGGTCTGGCCGTTGCCGACGTCGAAGGCGCTGATGTCGGTCGCACCGGAGATGACGTGGTTGTTGGTCAGCACGACGCCGTTGGGGTCGATCACGATGCCGGTCCCGGCGCCCACGGCATTGTTGTAGCCGAACTTGGTGTTGATGTTGACCACCTGCGGCCCGACCTGGCCGACCAGTGCCGCCGCATCGACTGGAGCCTGCGGCCGGGGGATCGGCGATGCGACCGCCGGGGCGGTGCCCAGACCGAGGCCCAGCCCGACCACGGCCAGCACGCTCGCCAACCATGACCACCACACCGAGCGGTGGTGCGATTTGCTCATCCCGTCACCCTTCCTGCGTCGCGGAAAACACCGAACTGTCCCGGCCTTGCGGTTCTGGGCGGCACAATCGTGTGTATATAACCGTAATGCAGGTAGCTATGCACGGCACTGGCGAGGTTCTGATCAGCCGCGATGGTCTCCCGGCCGCCCGGATGACCGGCGCCTAGGCTGACACGGTGGGCGGATTCGACGCCAAGGCCAGGTTCGGTGAATCGCCGGTGGCCCGGCTGGCCACGGTCACGCCGGCCGGCCTCCCCCATCTGGTTCCGGTGGTATTCGCCGTCGCCGAGGACTCCCCCGACGTGCTGTACACCGCCGTCGACGCGAAGCCCAAGACGACGCGGCGGCTGCGGCGGCTGGCCAACATCGAAAACGACCCGCACGTGAGCCTGCTCGTCGACCACTACGCCGACGACTGGGCGCGGCTGTGGTGGGTGCGGGCCGACGGGGCTGCGACCGTCCACACCGAGGGGCCGGCGATGGCGTCCGCGTACCGGCTGCTGCGCGCCAAATATCCCCAGTATCAATCCGTCTCGCTGGACGGTCCCGTGATCGCGGTCGCGGTGCACCGCTGGTCCAGCTGGCACGCCTGACGGCAACTCCCGGCTTCCCGTCGGGTCGACGCAATTGTGGCCGGCCCGTGGCCTTGTGTTGGGCCGCGGTTGGGGGAAAAGTTGCTTACAGGCCCTGTGAGCCAGAACACACCGCGACTGGGGTGCCCCAGCGGTGATGCGGCCGGGGAGGACTGGAGGAATGTCATGGCGGACAAGGCGAACGCTGCCCAGGGCGCGGCGGCCGCTCCCATCGCGAAGGGTCCCGGCGATGTGCGCAACATCGTCCTCGTCGGGCCCTCGGGCGGCGGCAAGACCACCCTGGTCGAGGCGCTGTTGGTCGCCGCAGGGGTGTTGACCAGGGCGGGCTCGGTGACCGACGGCAGCACCGTCTGCGACTACGACGACGCCGAGATCCGCCAGCAGCGCTCGGTCGGCCTTGCCGTCGCCTCCCTGGCGCACGACGGCGTCAAGATCAACCTGGTCGACACGCCCGGCTATGCCGACTTCGTCGGCGTGCTGCGGGCCGGCTTGCGCGCCGCCGACTGCGCGCTGTTCGTGATCGCGGCCAACGAGGGTGTCGACGAACCCACCAAATCGCTGTGGCAGGAATGCGATCAGGTCGGCATGCCCCGCGCCGTGGTGATCACCAAGCTCGACCACACCCGCGCCAACTACTCCGAGGCGCTGGCGGCCGCGCAGAACGCGTTCGGCGACAAGGTGTTACCGCTCTACCTGCCGACCGGCATGCCGTCCTGCGAAGGCCTGATCGGGTTGCTGTCGCAGACGCGCTACCAGTATTCCGGCGGCAAGCGGACCGCGCAGGCGCTGGACCCGTCGGACGCCGAGCGGATCGAGGAGGCGCGCGGGGCCCTGATCGAAGGCATCATCGAGGAGTCCGAGGACGAGTCGCTGATGGAGCGCTATCTCGGCGGCGAGGCGATCGACGAGGCGGTGCTCATCGGCGACCTGGAGAAGGCCGTTGCCCGCGCCTCGTTCTTCCCGGTGATCCCGGTGTGCAGCGGCACCGGCGTCGGCACCCTGGAATTGCTGGAGGTCGCCACGCGGGGATTCCCGTCCCCGATGGAGCACCCGCTACCGGAGGTCTTCACGCCGAACGGTGCCGCCCACGCGACACTGGCGTGCGACGCCGACGCGCCATTGCTCGCGGAGGTGGTGAAGACGACGTCGGATCCCTACGTCGGAAGGGTGAGCCTGGTCCGGGTTTTTTCCGGGACCATCAGGCCCGACACGACGGTTCATGTGTCGGGCCATTTTGCGTCGTTCTTCGGCGCGGCCAACGGGAACGGGAATTCGCACCCCGATCACGACGAGGACGAACGCGTCGGGGTGCTGTCCTTCCCGCTCGGCAAGCAGCAGCGCCCAGCGGCCGCGGTGGTGGCGGGCGACATCTGCGCGATCGGCAAGCTGAGCCGCGCCGAAACCGGCGACACCCTGTCGGACAAGTCCGAGCCGCTGGTCCTCAAGCCGTGGACGATGCCGGAGCCGCTGCTGCCGGTGGCGATTCAGGCGCATGCCAAGACCGACGAAGACAAGCTGTCGGTCGGGCTGGGACGGCTGGCCGCCGAGGACCCGACGCTGCGGATCGAGCAGAACCAGGAAACGCACCAGATCGTGTTGTGGTGCATGGGCGAGGCCCACGCCGGTGTCGTCCTGGACGCGCTGGCCAACCGGTACGGCGTCACCGTGGACACCGTGGAGCTGCGGGTCCCGTTGCGCGAGACGTTCGGCGGCAAGGCGAAAGGCCACGGCCGGCACGTCAAGCAATCGGGCGGGCACGGCCAGTACGCGGTGTGCGACATCGAAGTGGAACCGCTGCCGGAGGGCTCCGGGTTCGAGTTCCTCGACAAGGTGGTCGGCGGGGCGGTGCCGCGGCAGTTCATCCCGAGCGTGGAGAAGGGCGTGCGCGCGCAGATGGAGAAGGGCGTGCACGCCGGCTACCCGGTGGTCGACATCCGGGTCACGCTGCTCGACGGCAAGGCGCACAGCGTCGACTCCTCGGATTTCGCGTTCCAGATGGCGGGCTCCCTGGCGCTGCGCGAGGCGGCCGCGGCGACGAAGGTGAGCCTGCTCGAGCCGATCGACGAGATTTCGGTGCTGGTGCCCGACGACTTCGTCGGCGCGGTGATGGGCGACCTGTCGGGTCGCCGCGGCCGGGTGCTCGGTACCGAGACCGCGGGCGAGCGCACGCTGGTGCGGGCCGAGGTGCCCCAGGTGGAGTTGACGCGCTACGCGATCGACCTGCGCTCGCTGGCCCACGGCGCCGCGTCGTTCACCCGGGCCTTCGCCCGCTACGAACCCATGCCGGAGGCCGCGGCCACCCGGGTGAAGGCGACCGTCTGAACCGTCACGCCCCGCGCCCGAACCGCTGGGCGACCGCGCGGCGGTCCAGCGACCCTTTCGCGGTGTGCGGTAACTCCGCGGCCTGCTGGAAGCTGGCCGGCACCTCGAAGGGCGCGAGCCGGTCGCGGGCGAACGACGTCAGCTCGTCCGGGGTCGGCGCGGCCGATCCCCGGGGGACGATCACCGCGGCCACCGTCTCGCCGTACAGCGTGTCGGGCATGCCGAAGACGGCCACCTCCAGCACGCCGGGATGGCTGCCCAGCACGCCCTCGACGCGTTCCGGGGAGATCTTCTCCCCGCCCCGGTTGATGAGTTCCTTGATCCGGCCGCGGATGACCAGCTCGCCGGCCGCCGACAGCGTTCCCAGGTCACCCGTGCGCAGCCACCCGTCGGTGAAATTGGCGGCCGTGATCGCCGGGTCGCCGAGGTAGCCCCGGACCACAGTGGGGCCGTGCAGCCACACCTCGCCGACCTCCCCCGGCGGCACCGGCCGCCCGTCGGGCCCGATGATCCGGATCTCCGGCCCGGTCGACCGGCCGACCAGACCCGGTGTGGCGGCTGGGTTTTCGGTGTGGCCGATCTCGGTCGTCGCCACCTGGTGGGTGGCCTCGGTCATGCCGAAGGCGCACACCACCGGGGCCGAGAAGGTGTCCTGCAGCGCCTGCGCCGTTTCGGCGGTGAGCGGGGCGCTGCAACTGCGGATGAAGCGCAACGCGGAGCTGCCCTCTCGGCCGGTGCCGGCCCGCTCCAACAGGATCTGATGAATCGTCGGGACCGCCGTGTACCAGGTGGCGCGGACGGCGTCGATGTCGTCCCAGAAGGTGTGCGCCGAGAACCGACCGCGGGCCGGTAGCAGCACCGTTCCCCCGGACACCAGGGTCGCCAGCATCGCGGCGAGCAGCCCGTGACCGTGGTAGAGCGGCATCACCGCCACGGTGGCGTCCCGGGGGCCGAGCCCGTATCCGGCGATGATGGCGTGCACCGAGCCGGCGATGTTGCCGCGGGTCCACGGGACCATCTTCGGCACCCCGGTGGTACCGCCGGTGAACATGATCATGGCATCGTCGTCGCGCAGGCCCTCGGGCGTCGAAAACTGTTGCGCGGGAGCGGCGGTGGTGTCCACGTCGACGGCCGGGGTGCCGCCCGCGCCGCCGGGCGTCACCGCGAGCGGCCACCACGGCAGGTGCCGTCCCTCGTCGTCGGCGGGTGCCGCGCCGTCGATGAGGACCGCCCTGGCGCCCACGGCCTCGCTGCGAGCGCGCTGTTCCCCGACCGGCAGGGCCGGATCCAGCGGGACGGCGACCAGGCCGGCCCGGGAAGCCGCCAGCAGCCCGACGACGAACTCGGCATTGCTTCCGGAGCGCAGGGCGACGCGGTCGCCCGCGCGCAGCCCCCCCCGGGCCAGCTGCCCCGCCAGGTCGTCGGCCAGCCGGAGCAGATCGCGGTAGCTGACCCGCACCCGATCGGAGGTGACGACCAGCGCGGGCGCCTCCGGGGATCGGTGCCCCGCCTCCTCGACCAGATCGGTGATGCCCGGCCCCGGCGTCTGGGCCGAGCCCGTGCCGCCGATGATCTCTTCCGGCCTCGTCGTCCTCATCGCCGCGCTCCCTTTCGCCCTCGTCTTGATAAGCATCTGCTCGAACCATGCCCGGCGGCCCGGCCGCCCGTCCAATAGTGGTTCGCTCACGACCGATAACCACTGACTATCGACGCCACCGAATACCACGCTGCCAGCGCCGATAGACGTCGTGAATCGCTGCATAGCGGCTCCGTCTTGGACACCCGGCGGGTGGCCGCGTCAGAGTAAGGGCCAAGCGTTTACTACAGCGGAACCACACGAGGAGTCGCCCCCATGACCGCGTCCACGCGTTTGATCGACGGCTTCCATCTGGTGGTGGAGGCGCTCAAGGCCAACGACGTCGACACCATGTACGGGATCGTCGGCATCCCGATCACCGACCTCGCCCGCGTTGCGCAGGCCTCCGGGATCCGTTACATCGGCTTCCGCCACGAGGCTTCGGCCGGCAATGCCGCGGCCGCCGCCGGGTTCCTGACCCGCCGGCCGGGCATCTGCCTGACGACATCCGGACCCGGGTTCCTCAACGGGCTGCCCGCGCTGGCCAACGCCACCGCGAACTGCTTCCCGATGATCCAGATCTCGGGGTCCAGCAATCGGGCCCTGGTCGATTTGCAGCGCGGCGACTACCAGGACATCGACCAGCTCAACGCCGCGCGGCCGTTCGCGAAGGCGGCCTATCGGATCGGCCGGATCGAGGACATCGGGCGCGGCGTCGCGCGCGCCGTCCGCACCGCGATCTCCGGCCGCCCCGGGGGCGTGTACCTCGACATCCCCGGCGACGTGTTGGGGCAGGCGATGGACGCCGCGGCGGCCGCGGACACGGTCTGGCGGATCGTCGACCCGGCGCCACGGCAGCTGCCGGCGCCCGATGCGGTCGAACGCGCGCTGCAGCTGCTGGCGCATGCGCGGCGACCGTTGATCGTGCTCGGCAAGGGCGCGGCATACGCTCAGGCGGACAATGTGATTCGCGAGTTCGTCGAGACCACCGGGATTCCGTTCCTGCCGATGTCGATGGCCAAGGGGCTGTTGCCGGATTCCCACCCGCAGTCCGCGGCGGCCGCGCGCTCCCTGGCGATCGCACGGGCGGACGTGGTCCTTCTGGTCGGCGCGCGGCTGAATTGGCTTCTTGGCCACGGGGATTCGCCGCAGTGGTCCGCCGACGCCAAGTTCGTGCAGGTCGACATTGCGCCGTCGGAACTCGACAGCAATCAGCCGATCGCGGGGCCCCTGGTCGGCGACATCGGCTCGGTGATGTCGGCGCTGCGCGACGGCCTCACCGCCCGCCCGGTCACGGCGCCCGCGGAATGGGCTGCGGAGTTGGCCGAGCGCACCGCCCGCAACGACGCCAAGATGTCCGAGCGCCTGGCCGAGGACCCGCATCCCATGCGCTTCTACAACGCGCTCGCCGCGATTCGTGCCGTGCTGCGGGATAATCCGGACGTCTACGTGGTCAACGAGGGAGCGAACGCGTTGGACCTGGCCCGCAACGTCATCGGCATGGAGCTGCCGCGGCACCGGCTGGACACCGGGACCTGGGGCGTCATGGGCATCGGCATGGGTTATGCCATCGCGGCCGCCGTCGAGACCGACCGGCCCGTCGTCGCGGTCGAGGGTGACAGCGCATTCGGCTTCAGCGGCATGGAAGTCGAGACGATCTGCCGTTACCGGCTCCCGGTGACCGTGGTCATCCTCAACAACGGCGGCGTCTACCGCGGCGACGAATCCCCCAACGGCCACGATCCGGCCCCCACCGTGTTGAACGCACGGGCGCGTCATGAGCTGATCGCCCAAGCCTTCGGCGGCAAGGGATATCACGTCACCACCCCGGCGGAATTGCGGTCGGCGCTGTCCGAGGCGATCGGCTCCCGGATGCCGTCGGTCATCGACTGCGAGCTCGACCCCGCGGCGGGAGTGGAAAGCGGGCATCTGGCGAGCCTGAACCCGAAAAGTGGGGTTGAGGCCGGAAAGGTCAGTGTCGGAGGGTGATTCGCGATAGCTGCGCGTCGAAGAACTCGTTCAGCGACAGCTCCTCGGCGGAGGCGGCGAGCGCGCGGGCGATCGGTGATCCCGGTCCGGCGGAATTGGTGGCCAGGACGATGTCGGCCCTGAGCACCGGATCCACCAGCTCCACCGCGCGGACCTCCGGTCCCAGCGGCGACGTCCACAACCAGGTGTGCGGGACGATGCACGCCCAATTCCCCGCGGCGACCTGAGCCAATAGCGAGGCGACGGAGTCGGTTTCGACCTGCGGAGTCACTTCGATGGAGTGGTCGGCGAAGGCCTTGTCGATGATCTGGCGATCCCGCATGTCGGGACTGAGCAGCGCCAGCGGCAATTGCGCCGCCTCCGGCCAGGTCATGGTCGGCGCGGCGGATCCCAGCATGTCCGCGGGCGACAACAGCACGTAGTGCTCCTGGTATAGCGGCACCAGGTTCATGTCGTGCGCCTCGTCTGGCGCGGCGTGCACGATCGCGGCGTCCAGCTCGAATTCGCGGAGCCGCCGGTACAGTTCGCTGCCCGCCAGCCGGGAAAGGATGTGCACCTTGGCCAATGGGTGCGCCGAGCAGAACGCCGAGAGCACCAATGAAGCCGTCGTGGAGGCGGTCGGCACCGTGCCGAGGCGCAGCATGCCGGTGATGCCCGAGCGCACCGCGTGCACCTCGGCCTTGAATGCGTCGTGCTCGGCGAGAATCCGCCTGGCCCACACCACCAACCGCTCCCCTTCGGGCGTGAGGCCCTCGAAGCTGTGCCCGCGGTTGATCAGCGTGACGTTCAATTCGCGCTCCAGCTTGGCGATCGCGGCGGACAGCGCGGGCTGCGACACGAAGCACTTTTCGGCGGCGCGGGCGAAGTGGCGCTCCTGCGCGACCGCAACGAAATACTCCAACTGTCGGAAGAGCACCCGCACCTCCTCGGCCCAGGGAGTTTCGCTGAGGCTAACGTCTCGCCGGCTCGCCAGCCAGTCCCGTGAGGCGATGATCGGATCGTGTTCGTGCTGCCCGGCGAATCGCCAAATGTTTGCTGAAAGTGGCCATGCGGGAATAGCCGGTAGAATACGGTTGTGTCAATCGCACCATCTCGAAGGGCGGGCGCTATGCGTCGAGGTGTTCGTTATCTGTTTGTTATGGTCGCGATCACGGCGATCGGCCTCATCGGATCGACCGGCCGTAGCCACGCCTCCATCCCCGCACCGCAACCCGCCCCCTCGGTTGCCTCGGTTTTGCCGGCTAACGGTGCGGTAGTGGGCGTCGCGCATCCGGTCGTGGTGACGTTCACGGCGCCGGTCGGCGATCGCGCCGCCGTCGAGCGGTCCATCCACGTCGCCTCGCCGAGCAACACGCCCGGACACTTCCAGTGGGTCGAGGACAACGTCGTGCAGTGGGTACCCGACCGGTACTGGCCCGCGCACACCCACGTGTCGGTCGGTGTTCAGGCCCTGACGACGGGCTTCGACACCGGAGACGCGCTCCTCGGTGTCGCCAGCATCTCCGCGCACACGTTCACCGTCAGCCGTAACGGCGAAGTGCTACGCACCATGCCCGCCTCGATGGGCAAGCCCAGCCGGCCCACGCCGATCGGCAACTTCACCGCCCTGGAGAAGCAGCGCACGGTCGTCATGGACTCGCGGACCATCGGGATCCCGCTCAGCTCCCCCGAGGGATACAAGATCACCGCCCAATACGCCGTGCGCGTCACCTGGAGCGGCGTCTACGTGCACTCGGCGCCCTGGTCGGTCGACTCCCAGGGCTACGCCAACGTGAGTCACGGTTGCATCAACCTGAGTCCCGACAACGCCGCCTGGTACTTCAACCAGGTGAACGTCGGCGATCCCATCCAAGTCGTCGCCTGACGCCGGATCCGCGCCGCGCGTACGGCGCAATCGACCTCCGTGTGACGACGGTCACAACGGTTGAACGGAAGACTGGCCCGCGGCGGTGAGTTCTCGGTAGACGAGGATCCGAGCGGGAGGCTGGCGATGACCGGTGATGCGAAGCAAGAGTCAGCGGTTGCGGGTTCGAGCGGTCCGGCGCGGCAACGGGTGGCCGACCGCATCCGCCGGCTCGACGCCGTCGACGAACAGTTCCGCACCACCAAGCCGGACGCCGCGGTCCAACAGGCGGCGCGCGAGCCGGGCCTTCGCCTGCCGCAGATCCTGCAGACCCTCATCGAGGGCTATGCCGACCGGCCGGCACTGGGCTGGCGGGCGCGCTCGCTGGTCACCGATCCCGCGACCGGCCGCACCACGGCGCAGCTGCTGTCCCGGTTCGACACCCTCAGTTATCGCGAGCTGTGGGCCAACGTCGGGGCGATTGCCAGCGCCTGGCGCGGCGACGCCGCCGATCCGGTGGCGCCCGGAGATTTCGTCGCCACAGTCGGTTTCGCCAGCGCCGAGTACCTGACCCTCGACCTGGTCTGCGGATATCTCGGGCTGGTGGCGGTGCCGCTGCAGCACAACGCGGCGGCGGCGCGGCTGCAGCCGATCGTCGCCGAGGTCGAGCCGCGGATACTCGCGGCCGGCGCGGGCTACCTCGACCTCGCCGTCGAGGCGGCGCTGGGCAGCGCGTCGTTGCGACGCTTGGTGGTTTTCGATTACTCCCCCCAAATCGACGATCAGCGCGAGGCTTTGGAGCGCGCGCGGGCGAAGCTGTCGGCCGCAGGGATGACGGTGACGATCGAGACGTTCGACGAACTGATCGGGCGCGGCCGCGCCCTGCCGCCCGAGCCGGCGTACACCGGCGGTACCGACGAACGCCTCGCCATGATCATGTACACGTCGGGCAGCACCGGACTGCCCAAGGGCGCCATGTACACCGAGCGCATGCTGTGCAAGCTGTGGACCAACGAGCTGATGCCCGAATTCGCGGACACGCCCGTGTTGAACGTCAACTTCATGCCGCTCAACCACCTCGGCGGCCGGATACCGCTGTCGACCGCGTTCCAAGCGGGCGGCACCAGTTACTTCGTTCCCGAGAGCGACCTGTCGACGCTGTTCGAAGACTGGAACCTGGTGCGCCCCACCGAGATGGGGCTGGTGCCACGGGTCGCGGAGATGCTGTATCAGCGTTACCAGAGCGCCGTCGACCGGCGCGTCTCCCGGGGATCCGACCCGGAATCCGCCAGCGCGGAGGCGCGGACGGAGCTGCGTGAGCAGGTGCTGGGTGGACGCATCGTCACCGCCTTCTGCGGCACGGCTCCTCTGGCCGCCGAGATGCGGAGCTTCGTGGAGACCTGCCTGGGCGTGCATGTGCTCGACGGCTACGGCTTGACCGAGGTCGGGATGGTGACCAAGGACGGCAGGATCGCCCGGCCCCCGGTACTGGGCTACAAGCTCGTCGACGTCCCGGAGCTGGGCTACTTCCTTACGGACAAGCCCTTTCCGCGGGGTGAGCTGCTGGTCAAGTCGCTGACCGCCACGCCCGGGTACTTCAAGCGCCCGGACGTCACCGCCGATGCCTTTGACGCGCAGGGCTATTACCGGACCGGGGACGTGATGGCGGAACTGGAGCCGGATCGGCTGGCCTATGTCGACCGGCGCAACAACGTATTGAAGCTCGCCCAGGGCGAATTCGTGGCCGTCGCGCGCCTGGAGGCGGTGTTCAGCAGCGCGGCCCTGATCCGCCAGATCTTCGTCTATGGCAACAGCGAACGCCCCTACCTGTTGGCCGTCATCGTGCCGACCTCGGACGCGCTGGAACGATTCGCCGACGATGCCGACGGGCTGAGGGCTGCGCTGGGCGAATCGCTGCGCCAGTCAGGCAAACTCGCCGAGCTCCAGTCCTATGAGGTGCCGGTCGAGTTCCTCGTCGAGCCCGAACCGTTCAGCGAGGACAACGGGCTGCTGTCGGGAGTGGGCAAGCTGCTGCGGCCGAAGCTCAAGGAACACTATGGCGATCGGCTCGAGCAGCTGTACGCGGATCTGGCGGACAACCGGGCGACCGAGCTTCGGGCGCTGCGCGAGGGCGCGGCCGACCGCCCGGTGATCGACACGCTGGTGAGCGCCGCCGAGGCGCTGTTGGGGTTGGCGGGCGGCCCGCCGGACCCGGGTGCGTTGTTCATCGAACTGGGCGGAGATTCCCTGTCGGCCTTGACCTTCTCCAACCTGCTGCAGGACATCTTCGACGTCGAGGTCCCGGTGGGAATGATCACCGGCCCGGCGACCAGCCTGGGTCAGCTCGCGGAATACGTTGCCGCCGAGCGCACGTCAGGGTCGCGTCGGCCGACTTTCGCCACGGTCCACGGGCGGGACGCCACCGAGGTCCGCGCGGCCGACCTCACCCTGGACGAATTCATCGACGCCGAAACGCTTGGCGCCGCGGCGGACCTGCCCCGCGCCATCGGCACGCCGCACACGGTCCTGTTGACCGGTGCCAACGGCTACCTCGGTCGCTTCCTGTGCCTGGAGTGGCTGGAGCGCCTCGCGGAGACCGGCGGAAAGCTCGTCTGCATCGTCCGCGGCGTGAATGCCGCGGCGGCCGCCACGCGGCTGGAGGACGTCTACCGCAGCGGTGATCCGCGCCTGCTCGAGCGGTTCCGCGAGCTGGCGGCCGACCATCTCGAGGTGCTCGCCGGCGACATCGGTGAGCCCGATCTGGGACTGGACCGCGCGACATGGAATTCCCTCGCCCGCGGCGTGGAGCTGATCGTGCACCCGGCGGCGCTGGTCAATCACGTCCTGCCCTACGACCAATTGTTCGGCCCCAATGTCGTTGGCACCGCGGAGGTTATCCGCCTGGCGATCACCGAACGCGTCAAGCCGGTGAGCTATCTGTCGACCGTGGCGGTGGCCATGTCGGTGGCCGAGTTCGCCGAGGACGGCGACATCCGCGCTACCAGCCCGGTGCGGCCGATCGACGACAGCTACGCCAACGGGTACGCCAACAGCAAGTGGGCGGGCGAGGTGCTGCTGCGGGAGGCGCACGACCTGTGCGGGCTGCCCGTCGCCGTCTTCCGGTCCGACATGATCCTCGCCCATAGCCGCTACGCAGGCCAGCTCAACGTCCCGGATGCGTTCACCCGCTTGATCTTCAGCTTGCTGGTCACCGGCATCGCGCCGGGGTCCTTCTACCAGGCCACCGACACCGGCGGCCGGGCGGTCGCCCACTACGACGGGCTGCCCGCCGACTTCGTGGCCGAAGCGGTGACCGCGCTCGGCGAGCAAATCGCCACCGTTGCCGAGGATGCGGCGGCTACTGAGACGTTTCGCTCCTACGACGTGATGAACCCGCACGACGACGGCGTCTCCCTGGACGTGTTCGTGGATTGGCTGATCGCCGGCGGCCACGACATCCGGCGCATCGACGATTACGACGAGTGGCTCGGCCGGTTCGGCACTGCGCTACGGGCCCTGCCCGACCGGCAGCGCCAGCATTCGGCGCTGCCATTACTGGACGCCTATCGGAAGCCGGAGACACCGCTGCGCGGCGCCCCGGCCCCTACCGACGTCTTCCGCGGCGCGGTCCGCGCAGCCAAACTCGGTGCGGACAACGACATCCCGCACCTGACGGCGGACTTGATCGAGAAGTACGTTCTCGACCTGCGGCTGCTCGGTCTGCTATGGCCGCGACGAGAGGAGATCGATATGGCAGCTGCGACGCGCGCCGTACGGTTCGACCGGTACGGGGGTCGCGAGGTGTTATACGTGGCAGACGTCGAGATGCCCGTCCCGGCACCCGGCGAGGTGGTCGTCGAGGTCCGCGCCGCCGGAATCAACCCCGGCGAGGCCGCCATCCGAACCGGCGCCGTGCACGACATGTTCCCCGCCACTTTTCCGTCCGGTGAGGGCAGCGACCTGGCCGGCATCGTGACCGCGGTGGGCCCCGGGGTGACCGAATTCTCGGTGGGGGACGAGGTTTTGGGGTTCAGCTTCCGCCGGTCCAGCCACGCCACCCATGCCTCGGTCCCGGTCGGCCAGCTGATCCACAAACCCCCCCAACTCAGCTGGGAGGTGGCCGGCTCCCTCTACGTCGCCGGTGTGACCGCGTACGCGGCCGTCCGGGCGGTGGCACCTCGGCCGGGGGAGACGGTCGCCGTGTCGGCGGCGGCGGGCGGCGTGGGCAGCCTCGTCGTGCAACTTCTGGTGCTGCGGAAGGCGCGGGTGCTCGGCATCGCCGGACTCGCCAACGCCGACTGGCTGCGCGCCCACGGCGTCACCCCGATTCCCTATGGCGACGGGCTGGCGAACCGGCTGCGCGAGGCGGCACCGGAGGGGATCGACGCGTTCATTGACCTCTTCGGACCCGACTACGTGCAGCTCGCCGTCGACCTGGGTGTCGCACCCGACCGGATCGACACGATCATCTCGTTCCAGAAGGCCGGCGAGGTCGGCGCCAAGACCGAAGCCAGCGCTGAGGCGTCGACGCCCGAGGTGCTGGCCGAAATGGCCCGGCTCGTGGTCGACGGCGCCATCGATTTCGAAATCGCGGCGACCTATCCGCTGGATCGGGTCGCCGATGCCTACGAGGAACTGGAGAAGCGGCATACCCGCGGCAAAATCGTTCTGCTGCCGAACGATTCAGAGTGATGCGGCCGGGCCCACGATGCCGGCCTGCACGACCTTGACGACCACCAGCGCGACCGCCAGCACCAGGTAAGCCCGCAGGGTGAAAAGCCCCGCCCGGCGAATCGGCGACATGGCCGGGCGGGCCAGGCCGGCAAGGCTCGGGGTCTGCCACTCCATCCGGTCCTGGCGGCGGATGGCGCGGCGTTCGGCGCGCGTGAGTGTCGGGGTGTCGTCGAGTTGGTCGACCTGTTCGGGGTCCAGGCCACCCCCGAGCGTCCGCACGACGGCTTCCGCGTCACGCAGCCCGGAATACCGGCGACCGGCGATGATCACGGCGGCACCGCCGACGACACCGATGGCCGCGCCGACGGCGAGGCCGGCCTCGATCGTCGACGTCGCCAGGCCCGGGAAGAACGTCGTCGCCGTCAACGCCAGCGACAGCAGCACCAACGCCCACACGATGGTCCACGCAACGATGTTCTGCCGCACGCTGTTTGCCCACGGACCCAGCAACGCCCGGTCGTTGCACAGCAGCACGAGGAAGACCGTTGCCGAAGGCAGCAGGACACCGGCGAGCGCCTGCACACCCTGAGTCACCAAACCGAGGACATGGTCGGGGCTGAACGCGACCGCGGCCGACACCGCGAGCAGCAAGGCGTAGCCGCCGTAGAACAGCGGGGCCTCGCTGATCTTCCAGTGCAGGGAGTGCCGCCTGCCCATCGCGTCGCCGATGGCATACGTGGTCGCCAGCCCAATGGCGTTCGCCCCGATCAGCGAGGCGTCGAGCAGGATGATCGCGAACAGCGTCCCGACCGTACCGCCGAGGTGTTGGGACAGCTCGGCCGCCACCGCGCCGGCATCGGTGAAGTGCCCGGCGCCGGCCGTGCCGGCCAGACCGAAAGCCGTGACGGCCATCAGCGCCGTCGCACCGACCATGACCACGACGATCCCGATCACCAAATCCGCTCGGGCGTAGGGCATCCAGCGGGCGGTGATGCGCTTGTCCACCACGTTGGACTGCTGGAAGAACAGTTGCCAGGGCGCCACCGTGGTGCCCACGATCGCGATGACCAACAGCAGCACGGTGGAGTTGACCCCGCCCGTGAACCGCGGAATCAGGCCGCCGGCAATCCCTTTCGCCGTCGGATGCACCAACAGCACCATCGGGATGACCAGCACGTTCACCGCGATCAGCAGGAACATCAGCCCCTCCCACCGGCGGAACGACCCCCCGGCCACCACCGCGAACAGCAGCACGGCGGCGGCCGGGATCGCGATCAGCTTGGGGCAGCCCAGGAACCCGAGCGCCAATGCGACGCCGATGAATTCGGTGACGATGGTCAACGCATTCAGGATCAGCAGGTCACCGACGCTGAATGCGCCCCAGAACCTGCCGAACCGCTCGAAGATCAGTCGCGCGTGCCCGACTCGGGTGACCGCGCCGAGCCTGAGCACCATCTCCTGGTTCACGTAGAGCACCGGAATCAACAGCGCCAGCGTCCACAGCAGCGCCATCCCGTAGTTCTGCCCGGCCTGGGCGTAGGTCGCGACGCCGCCGGCGTCGTTGTCCCCCACCATCACGATCAGCCCGGGACCGCTGATGACCAGCAAAGTGCGCAGGCGGCGCCAGCGACCGCCGGACACGCCGGCGCCGTCGCGCCGGATACGGCCGAACGCCCCGACGATGTCGCCGGGGTGGGCGGCGCCGGGATGCGTTGGCGTGGCGGCGGTGACGGCGCCGGCGGCCTCGGATGAGACTGCGGTCATGGTGTCCTCGTGAAGGCCGTCACCGGTGGGCGCCGGTCGAAGGGTGTCCACCCAGCGACGCGGTGACGACCGCGATCGGCATCCGCGACACGTACAGATTGGCCCGCTCCTGAGGCGTCAGGACGGTCCGCCCGTGCACCCTGGTGGCCCACAGCCGCGCCGACCGCAGCCACGAACGTCCCCGCCCCCCGGTCCGAGCGGTGAGACGGTGTGTGACAACAAAAGCCATGATCTTCTCCTTGCGGGAGGTCCGATCGGCTCAGCTAAAGGCACCCGGCCGGAACGGCGCGCCGCTCGACGCGCACGAATGACCGCGTGTCCGTGAAAGCTCAGGCGGCAGAAGGAATGCCGGAACCGGATCGGGACAAGACGGATTTCGGATAGGGACTATCGCCCGGACTCATCTCGCCCTCACCTCCTCACGGCCGCGACACACGCGGGTGTCATCACTGTCACCTGAACGGGAGAAGAGCGAAAACCGGCGACGTGCCGCCGGTCGCACCCCTCTCGTCGGAGCTTCGGCACTGCACGGCGTATCCGGAATTCAACCGACGGTCGCGATCCGGAAGCCACTTGGGCTCAACCCTTGGGTCCGGGAAGAGCTGTCCTGACCCGGGGCGTCTCTCGACGTTCGGGGTCAGTGGCCTGTGTCCATGCAGACGCCTCACCTACCGAGGTGCTTGCGAAACCCTTTGTACACCGCGGCCCGGGGCCCGTCAAACTCGTTTGCGTAACCGTTACGGCAGCTCACCGCGATCATCAGCTGCGCGGGACCGCCGCGCGCCGCCCGGGCCTACCCTCGACAGCATGGCCAATACTCTGCAAGATCCGAAGGTCGCGTCCGTCCTCGACCGCATGTACACCGAAGCGAAGAGCCAGATGTCGCTGTTGCGCCAGCGGCATGGCGATTTCGACCGGCCGATGACGGCGCAGGAACGCGCCGACGCCATGAGCGAGTTCTACATCCCGGTCACACCCGAAGCGGGCCGGTTGCTGTACGCACTGGTCCGGGCGACCCGCCCGGCGACGGTCGTCGAGTTCGGGATGTCGTTCGGCATCTCCGCCGTGCACCTGGCGTCGGCGGTGCGCGACAACGGCTCCGGCCGGGTGGTGACGACCGAGCTCAACGAGGCCAAGATCGCCGCCGCGAAGAAGACATTCGCGCAGACCGGCCTGGACGACGTGATCACCGTCCTCGAAGGGGATGCGCTGGCCACGCTGGCGGGGCTCGACGGGCCCGTCGACTTCGTCTTGCTGGACGGCTGGAAGGACCTGTATCTGCCGGTGATCGAGCTGCTCGAACCGCGGCTGTCGATCGGGGCGTTGGTGGTCGCCGACAACACCAGCGCCGCCGACACGCAGCCCTATCTCGACAGGGTGCGCGATCCCGGGAACGGCTACGTCAGCTTCAACTTCCAGGTTCGGGAGAGCGACAGCATGGAGATCAGCTGCCGCACCGACGATTAGGGCCTAGCGCAGGGATTCCTCCAGCCACGGCGTCAACCACTTCACCCCTTCGGGGGTGAGGTGGACGCCGTCGCTGCGCACCTTGATGCCGTCGACCTTGGCGGTGTAAACGCCGTCCGGACAGAGCTTTTTGTTCAGGTCGAGGATTTGCACGCCCGGGTGGTGGGCGACGGTCTTGCGCAGCATGGTGTTCCACAAATTGACCCGGTCCGGCTGGTCTTCGGGATACAGTCGGCCGTCCGGCTTCTCGCCGCCCCGGCTGTACGGCACGGTGGCCACCACCACGCGAACGCCGTTGGCGCTCACGATGTTCAGCGCCCGCTCCAACTCGCCGTTGAGGTAGGCGTCGAAGGTGGGATCACCGATGTGGGTCCATTGCCCCTCGTTCACGCGGTCGACGGTTTCCCAGCGGCCGATGATCAGCAGCGCAACGTCCGGCTGGTCCTGGCCGACCTGCGCCGACCATCGAATCGGCCAGCCGTCGCACGCCGGCCGCTGCTCGAGGGTCTGGCCGATGTACCGGTACGGCGTGCCGCGCACCAGACTGCAGCCGATCACGGTGTGGTCGAGGAAGGCGAATCCCGGCGTCGGCGGCAGGTAGTGCATCCACGTCCACCCGATCGAATCGCCGAACACCGAAACCGTGAAGGGCCGGTTGGGATCGCGGGGCCCGGCCGGGCGGCCGCCGCCCGGAGGCGACGGGGACACCGCGGCGACCGCCGAGACGCCCGGCGGCAGGCCGACCTCACGAAGGCCGGGCCCGGTGCCCACCGGAACCACCATCAGGGTCACCGCCGCCGCGCTGGCCACCGTGGCGGCCGCCAGCGGCAGCAGCGGCACCCGCGCCGGGCGCCAGCGCCGGATGGGTTGCTCGATCAGCCACCACGACGCCGCGGCCAGCGCCACCGTCGCGCCGCACCGGGCGGCGAACAGGGGCAGCCCGGTCCACCCGGTGCGCTCGCCGTTGAGCACCAGGAAGATCGGCCAGTGCCACAGGTAGACGCCGTAGGAGATGGTGCCCAGCCACACCAGGGGCGGAGCCGCCAGGATGCGGGCGGCCACGCCGCGCTGCTCCAGGGCGACCGGCGCCACCACGGCGACCGACGCGATCGCGACCCCGATCAGCAGACCGTGGCGGAACTCGCCGCTGCTGCCGGTGGCGTAGTGGGTCGCGGCCCCGAGCCCCGCCAGGCCGGCCAACGGCAAAACGCGCGCGACGCGGCGCGCCCACCGGGTCCGGATCAGACACCAGCCCCGGTTCAGCGAGGGCCAGTCGCGAACCAGCAGGGCCGCCGCCGCGGCACCGGTCAGCAGGGCCTGCGCGCGGGTATCGGTGCCGAAATACACGCGGTCGCGGGTGGTGTCGGTCACCATCGCCATGGCGAGCGCGGCCGACGCCAGCGCGCCGACGGTGGCGATCACGAACGTCGCGAACCGGACGCCGCCGACGGTCGCGCGGGTGAGGCGGCGCCTGGCCCGCGCGGCCAACAGCAGCGTCACCGAGATCAGCAGTACCGGCCAGACGAAGTAGTACTGCTCCTCCACCCCGAGCGACCAGGTGTGCTGCAGCGGCGACGGCGGGGCGCCCTGCGTGAAGTAGTCGGTCTTCTGGGCGACGAACCGCCAGTTGGCCATCCACACGAACGCCGCGATCGCGTCGTCGCGCAGGCCGGTGAGGGATCGCTCGGGCAGGAGTTGGCGGGCCGCGCCCACCGTGAGCACCATCAGCACCAGGGCGGGCAGCAGCCGCCGCGCGCGGCGGATCCAGAAGCCGGTCAGCTCGATACGCCCGGTGCGGCCCAATTCGTCCAAGAGCAGCGAGGTGATCAGGAAACCGCTGAGCACGAAAAACACGTCGACACCGATGAATCCGCCGCCGACCCCGGGGATGCCGCCGTGGCCGAGCAGCACCAACGCAACCGCGATCGCGCGTAACCCGTCGAGCGCCGGAATTCCGCTGCGCCGCTCCGGTTTATCCCAGATCGCCAGGCGACCCGCCCGCCGCACGGGCGCGACCCACCGGGGCCGCCGAGCCCGGCGAGCCGGCGCGGGATGGGTCCCGCCCGGCTCGGTGCTTGCTGTCAGCGCGCCGTAACTACCATCTCGCCCGGCGCCATGGTTGATGCCGATACGTCGCTGCCCCTCCTGTTGAGTTCAGCAAGCCAGCCTAGAGGCGAGGCGGCCGGATCGACCGGAGAGACACGCCATGACGCGCTTCGCTTTTGGTAGGCGCCGCGCGTGTTATACGGGCCCGGCCGGCTTCACCTCGGCGTTCACGTCGACGACGGCCAGGCCCAGTTCCTCGAGAACCTCTTGGGTGTCGCCGCCGAGCTCCGGCGCCGGGCCGGCCACGCGCCCCGGTGTCCGGGAGAACCAGGTCGGCACGCCGGGGAACCGCACCGGCCCGTGCGGCGTGCGCACCGTCTCGAAGAAGCCGAGGGCGTTGAGATGCTCGTCGTCGAACAGGGCCGCCGGACTCGACAGCGGCGCGGCCGGTATCTGAAGTTCCCGGAACAGATCGAGCCACTCCTGGGTCGTCCGCTGCGCCATCGTCTCGGCCAGCAGCGCGTACACGGTGTCGATCTGCCGCGCGCGCCGCTCGAGTGTGGCGTACAGCTCGCTCTCCCAGGGGGGCCGCACCGCGTCCATGAAGGCGGCCCAGTGCTTGTCGTTGTAGATCAGCGCCGCGATGTAACCGTCCCGGGTGCGGTACGGCCTCCGGTTCGGGGCCACCGTCCGCGGATACACCGCGGGGCCCAGCGGTGGGTCGAACATGGCGCCGTTGGCGTGTTCGACGAGCATGAACGACGCCATCGTCTCGAACATGCCGATTTCCACCTCTTGTCCCTCACCGGTGCGCTCGCGGTGGAACAACGCCATCATGGTGGCGTACAGCGCGGTCAGTCCGGCGACCTTGTCCGCCATGATGGTGCCGACGTAGCTGGGTTCTCCCGTCAACTGCTCCTGGACGAACGGCACCCCGGAAGCCGCCTGGATGGTGTCGTCGTAGGCGGGCAGGTCGCCGTTGGGGCCGCGCCGGCTGTAGCCATAGCAGTTGGTGTAGACGATGGCCGGATTGATCGCCGCCACCTCGTCGTAGCTGAACCCCAGCCGGGCAACGGCTTTGGAGCGCATCGAGTGGATGAAGACGTCGGCCCGTTCGATCAGCGCCCGCAACACCGCCTTGCCCGACTCCGACCGCAGGTCGATGGTGATGCCACGCTTGCCGCGGTTGACGTTGACGAAGACGCCGCCCATGCCGCGGGCCGGCCCCACCGACACGTAACGCGTGTCGTCGCCCTGCGGCGGCTCGACCTTGATCACGTCGGCGCCCATGTCTGCCATGATCTGCGTGCAATAGGGCCCCATCACCATCGCGGTGAGGTCGACGACGCGCACACCCGTCAGCGGTCCGCCGCGCCGGCCGGGACCGGCCGCGCGACTAGACATGGCGCGCACCTTCTTTGCGTGCCGCGGTTTCGAAGCTGTAGCGAATGTGGTCGCCGTGGCCGTCCGGAATGACGGGGAAGACCAGCGGCACCGCCAGGTAGCGGATGGCATCGATCTGCTCGGCCACGTCCTCGATCGACCACGACGGGCGATGCACGCCGGGAGTTTCGGCGATCACCGCGCGGGCCACGCGACCGGCGATGGCGACCAGGATTTCCCCGTTCACCGGGCAGCTTTCGTGTGCCAGCAAGCCCACCACGGGCGCGACGAGCTCGGTACCCATCGGCGGATAGGCCGAAAGGTCAAGACCCTCAGCCATTCTCGTCACCGCCGACGGCACGATCACGTTGCACAGCACCCCCTCCGCCGCGCCCTCGAGCGCGACGACGTCGGACAGGCCGAGCAGGCCCGCCTTGGCGGCGGCATAGCTGGCGACGCCGTGGTTGCCGTAGAGGCCGCCGATCGACGAGGTCAACACGACACGACCATATCCCGCGTCGCACATCAGCGGGAACGCCGGCCGCACCACGTGGAAAGCGCCCCGCAGGTGGACGTCGATGACGGCGTCGAAGTCCTCGTAGCTCAGCTCCTTCAACGATCCCCGCCGGACGTTGCCGGCGTTGTGGATCAGGATGTCGAGGCGCCCGTAGTTGTCCAGTGCCGCTTGGACGATCGCCTGGCCACCCCCCGGCGTGGTGACCGACTCGGTGCAGGCGACCGCGTCGCCGCCCGCCGCCCTGATCTCGCTCACCACCTGGTGGGCGGGACCGTCGTCGGCGCCGGCGCCGGTCAACGCTCCGCCGGTGTCGTTGACCACGACCTTGGCGCCCCGGGCGGCCAAGAGCAGCGCATACTCCCGGCCCAGCCCCCGGCCGGCGCCGGTCACCACCGCCACCCGATCGTCGAATCTCAGTTGCGCCATCACGATCCCAGTTCTAGACCGTCCAGGTCACCCCTGTCGCGCCATTCGGTCAGCAGATCGCTGAATGCGTAGAACCCCGGCCCGTACGGCTCCCCCAGATGGGACCGGATGCCCTCGTCCCCGCCACCGCCTTCGTTGTTGTAATAGCCCGGGGTGCATTCGGAATCGAACGCGCTGTTGTCGATCGCGGTCTCCCTGATGGTTTGGCACCACCGGGATTGGGCGGCCTCGGTGGGCTCGACGGTGGTCGCGCCGCGAGCCAGCGCCTCGGAGATGATGTAGGCGATGTGCTCGCCCTGCAGTTCGTAGTTGGCGGCGATGTTCGCCGAGATGCCGACCTGGGTGAAGCCGGTGAAGAACTGGTTGGGAAAGCCACGGCTGGTCATGCCGTGCAGCGTCTGGTAGCCGTCGCGCCAGTGGTCGAACAGTGACACCCGGTCGCGGCCCGTTATCGCGTCGATGGAATACCGTCGGCTGATCTCCGTGGTGATCTCGAAGCCGCTGGCGTAGATGATGCAGTCGACCTCGTACTCGATGCCGTTGGCCACCAAGCCCTTTTCGGTCACCCGCTCGACACCCTTGCTCGCCGACACGTCGACCAGGGTCACATTGGGGCGATTGAAGGTCTGCAGGTAGTCGTCGTTGGTGGTCGGCCTCTTGCACAGGAACCGGTAGTAGGGCTTGAGCGCCTCGGCGGTCTCAGGGTCCTCGACCAGGCTCTCGACCCTGCGCCGCAGCCGTTCCATCACCTTGAAGTCTTCCTCGTCGCGGATGGCCATGAACTGCTCCGGCGTCATAGCGGTCGGGTCCTTGAGCCCGAGCACCCGCGCGGCGGTGTTGCGGCCCAGCTCGGTCCAGAAGTCACAGACCAGATCCGGCTGGCCCAGTGCCATCCCCTCGAAGGTCCAGGCATGGAAGTTGCGCTGCCGCTCCTTCTGCCAGCCCGGCTTCAGCGACTTCACCCACTCCGGATCGGTCGGCGCGTTGTTGCGCTCGCCGACCGAGGACGGGGTGCGCTGAAAGACATAGAGCTGCTTGGCATGCCGGCCCAGGAACGGCACGATCTGGATGGCCGTCGCCCCGGTGCCCACCACCGCGACCCGCTTGTCGGCGAGCTTGTCCAGCCCACCCGACGTGTCCCCGCCGGTGTACTCATAGTCCCAGCGCGAGGAGTGGAAGCTGTGCCCCTTGAAGTCGTTGATCCCCGGGATGCCAGGTAGTTTGGGCCGGTGGAACGGGCCCGAGGCCATCACCACGAAGCGGGCCCGGATGTCGTCGCCGCGGTCGGTGCTGATCCGCCAGCGCTTGCCGGGCTCGTCCCAGTGCAGCTCGCGAACCTGGGTCGAAAAAATCGCCGAGTCGTAGAGCCCGTAGTGCTTCCCGATCCGACGGCAGTGGTCGTAGATCTCGGCGCCGTCGGCGAACTTCTTCGACGGGATGAAGTTCAGCTCCTCCAGTAGCGGTACGTAGCAATATGATTCGTTATCACACTGGATGCCCGGGTACCTGTTCCAGTACCAGACGCCGCCAAAGTCGCCACCCAGCTCGATGACCCGGACGTCAGCGACGCCCGCCTTCTTCAGATAGGCGCCGCACAGCAGGCCGCCGAACCCGCCGCCGATCACGGCGACGTCGATGTCCGCCGAGATCGGATCGCGCACCAACGGCGGTGAGTGCGGGTCGGTTTCGTAGTACCCCGCGAAGTCGTCGACCAGTTCGACATACTGCTTGGATCCCTCCGGGCGCAGTCGCTTCTCGCGCTCCCGACGGTACTTTTCGCGTAGCGCCTCGAAGTCGACGTCGTTCGGGGTCTGCGAAGGGGCGCAATCCGGGTCCGTCATGCCAGGGCGTTCTCCGGCAGCGCCGCGGCGTGCAGGGGCGCGTCCATCTTCTGGACGGCGGGCAGCACCTCCCTGGCGAACAGCTCGGTGCTGGCCATCGCCTTGTCGTAGGGCATGGTGCCGAACTGGGGGACGATGGTCAGCTCGCAGAACGAGCACGCCTCCTGGGCGGCCTTGATGCGGGTGAAAATTTCCTCCGGTGTCCCGATGAGCAGGTTTGAGGCGTGGTAGCCCGGCGTCTTGGACGGGCCTTTGGCGTCACCGGTTACCGAGGAGGCGAGCACGGCCGTGGCGGTGGCCTCCCGGGCGGCGTAGGCCTCGTAGCCCTTGACGCCCTTGAAGTTCGACGCGTCGGCGAAGCCGTAGTGCACGGTGACGTCGCGGTTGGCCGTCCAGATCCACTCCTCGGACTCCGCGGGGTCGCCGGTGGTGCAGTACATGAACATCACGTTCTTCGGCTGGCAGGGCGACAGCCCCTCTTCCTTCCGGAACGTGTTGACCTTCTGCACTTCCCGTCCGGCGTCCTCGATCGGCTTGTTGCCGACGAAGAGCGGGACCATGCCGCGGCGCGCGAGTATCTCCAGTGACTCGGCCGTCGACGACGAGCTGTAGATGCGCGAAAAGAGGTCGTCGCTTCGCGGTTCGGGGCGCAGCGACATTTCGGGGACCGTGAAGATCTCCCCCTCGTAGGAGAACCGCTCCCCGGAGAACGCCAGCTGCAGGATGTCGAGCGTTTCGTTGAACCGCTGCCTGCTCTCCTCGCGGGGCACGCCGACGGCGTCGAACTCCCCCTTCGAGACCCCGCGGCCGATCCCGATCGTGGTGTAGCGGCCGTTGGAGAGGATGTCGAGGTAGGCGATCTGGTGTGCGAGCCGGACGGGATGCCACCACGGCGCGACGACGACGAAGGTGCCCAGGCCGACCCGCTGGGTGCGGCCGGCGAAGTAGCTCAGCGCCTGAATCGGGTTGGGCGTCATGCCATACGGCGTCCCGCAGTGCTCCGGCATCCAGATGCCGTCGAACCCGAGCGGCTCGGCCAGGTCGGCGATGGCGAGCGTCGCCTGCACGCACTCCCAGTCCGGCGTCGCGGGTGGCCGGCCGAAGTCCTGGGCGAGGACGCGCTCCCAGTCGTGCGAGTTGTGCGCGCCGAAACCAAGATTGACCTTCATCGTTGTATCTCCGTTGCTAACTTTTTCGGGGCACCGGAGCCCATATACCGGGCGAGGTTGCGGTGCAGGTTGGCGGTGCTGCGTTCCATGTACGGGTTGGGCTTGGGGCCGCGGAAGCCATAGGACTTCATGCCCTGCTGGACGGCGGCCATGTTGGAGAAGTCCTGCGGCAACACGCTGCGCCAGTTCGGGTCGTCCGGCGGTGCGTACACCCATTCCGTCTGCGGCTCTTCGCCTTCGGGATACAGCTCGTAGCACGACGCCTCGAAGATGCACTTGTCCGGGTCGTAGCCGTGTGGCCTGGCGCTGTAACACAGCGCGGTGGTCAGGCCTTGCCCGATCTGGAAGTTCGGGAAGATCTGCCACGCCGTGCCGCTCTTGGCCAGGTGTTCGGGATCGATGGTCGGCCACACCACGCCCCGGGCGGCGTCGTCGCGCCGGGCCGAGGACAGCCAGTGCTCGAGCACCCGGCCGGCGGGGGTGTCGTCCGGCAACTCGTCGACCAGCCGGCGCGCCGCTTCCACCAGGGTCCTGGTGGTGGTGGCGTTGGTTTCCTCCAGCGTGTAGATCTGCATCTCGGCCGTCGAAATGCGGGGATCGGCACCGGTTCCCAGCCGGATCTTCGACTTGGTCTCCTCCAGCCCCTCGGGCGCGTCGTAGCCGATGTTGCTGTGTTTGCCCTGCGCCATCGCCCAGCCCCGGAAGTTGCCGAACCTGTTGAACTGCGGGTGCGTGGTGGCCACGTGGTAGGTCTCGTTGAAGGCCTCCATGGCGACCTTCCAATTGCAGTCGAAATGCAGCCATTTGCGCCATTTGCAGCGCATGTCCTGCAGGCGGAACGGATCGAGCATGGTGGCGGCGGGTTCGAGGTAGTCCCGCAGCGGCTCGCAGGCGGGGTCCATGTTGATCCAGATCCAGCCGCCCCAGGTGTCGATGTTCACCGGTGCCAGGTGGGTGTTCTCCGGGGTCAGCGCGCCCTGCCAGTCCTGTCTTTCCGGCACGTGGGTGCAGGCGCCGTCCCGGTCGTACGTCCAGCCGTGAAAACCGCACACGAACGACTTCTTTTGTCCGCAAGCATTTCTCGCGCCGGCCGGGGTGTCGACCAGCCGGCGGCCGCGATGCATGCACACGTTGTGGTGGGCCTTGAGCGTGTCGGCTCCGGTGCGGATCACGACGACGGAGTCGTCGAGGATGTCGTAGGTGAGATAGCTGCCGACGCCGCGCAGCTCTTCCACGCGCCCGACTTGCTGCCACACCTTGCGCCATAGCTTGTCGCGCTCGGCGCGCACGTAGTCCTCGGAGAGGTACGCCTCCACCGGGATGGTGACCGGCTCGGTCAGTTCCCCGGGCGCGGCCGCGCCGTTCTGTGCCATCGGGTCCTCGCTTTCTACCCGTCCCAGCGGGTGATCGCCGCGCGGAATGATTCGTCTTTGAGGAACAACGAGGTGTTGTCGGCGCCCAGGTGCCCCCACCTGAGGTTCAATCCGCCGTCCACCAGCAGCGTCTGTCCGGTGATGTAGCCCGACAGGTCCGACAGCAGGAACAGGACCGCGCCGGCCACCTCCGCGGGCCGCCCGCGGCGACCCATTGCGATGGCGCGGCGATCCCGCTCGGCGTCGGAGTCGACGTAGGCGCCCGACGCCGGCGTCTCGGTGACCCCCGGCGCGACGGCGTTCACCCGGATCGGGGCCGGGCCGTCCGCGAGTTCGAGCGCCATCGTGCGGGTCGCCGCGACGATGGCGGCCTTGGCCGTGCCGTAGGCGATGTGGAAGGGTGCCGTGTTCATCCCGCTGATCGACGAGATCGACACGATCGAGCCTGGGCGGCCGCGGTGCTTCAGCTCCGCGGCCACGGCCTGGCTCATGAAGAACATCGTCTCCAGGTTGCGGGCGAACAGTTCTCGCCAGTCGCTGCGCGTCACCCGGGTCGACGGCATCCATGTCGAGGGATCCGCGCCGCCGGCGACGTTGACCAGCCCGTGGAGTTCACCGTCGGCGCGCCGCACGGCGTCGATCGTGGTTCGCACGCCGTCTTCGGTGGAGGCGTCGGCCGTGACCGGCACCACCGAGAGCCCCGCGGCGAGCAGCGGCCCCAGGTGGCGATCGAGGTTCTCCCGCCCGCGGCTCACCGCGATCACGGTCGCCCCGGCCTCGGCGACCATGCGGGTGACCGTGGTGCCGATGCCGCCCCCGGCCGCGCCGGAGACCACGACGATGCGCCCATCCAGGCTCAGTAGGTCGCCTGTCATCGAATCAGGTAATTGTCCGGACAAGATAACGATGTGCACTCATTAGAGAGCATGATTCTCCGCGGCACCGCGACGCGTCAAGGGATCCGATAAATACTGCGGCGTCTATTGTCTGGACCAGCGGTGCGTTGCTACCGTGCGAGCGTGATGGCCGGATCGTCGCCGCCTCAGTGCCGCTATACCGCCGAACGGGACCCGCACGCCGCCGACGGCTGGAGCCTCACCCGCCTGACACCCTCGAGCCGGCTGTTCGGTGCGAACGGCTTACGCACCGGGCCGGACGGCCGGATCTACATCGCCCAGGTGACCGGCAGCCAGATCAGCGCGCTCGACCCGGCGACCGGCCGGCTGGACGTCGTCAGCGCCAAGGGTGGCGAGATCGTCGCCCCCGACGACGTCGCGTTCGACCCGAACGGCAACCTGTTCGCCACCGAAGTCATGGACGGCCGGGTGAGCGTGCGTGATCCGGCGGGCCGCAGCCGGGTGCTGCGCGACGACGTGCCGTCGGCCAACGGCATCACCTTTCACGGGCAGCGGCTGTTCATCGGCGAGTGCCGCGAGGGCGGCCGCCTGCTGGAGCTCGATCCGGCCGCCGGCGCTGCGCGGGTGCTGCTGGAGAACGCGCCGTCGCCCAACGCCATGGAGGTCGGGCCGGACGGCATGCTCTACTTCCCGCTGATGGGCGCCAACGAGATCTGGCGTATCGACCCCGACGGCGGGGAGCCCGAACGCGTGGCCGGCGACCTCGGCGTCCCCGACGCGGTGAAGTTCGATTCCCGCGGGCGCATCGTGTCGACCCAGGTGCACAGCGGGCAGGTGCTGCGCATCGATGCGCGCACCGGCGAACGGACCGTGCTGGCAACGTTGAATCCCGGCCTGGACAACCTCACTTTCGTCGGTGAGCGGCTGTTCGTCTCCAACTTCACCGGCGAGATCACCGAGATCCTCGGCGACGGCCAGACCCGAACGGTGTTGCCGGGCGGGCTGAATTGGCCGCTGGATCTGGCGGTGGGCGCCGACGGCAACCTCTACATCGCCGACGGGACGTACTTCTATGTGCTCCTCTCCGACGGCTCTCTGCGCACCGTCGGGATGATGTTCACCCCCGGCTACCCGGGGTTCCTGCGCGGCCTGGCCGCCGTCGCCGACGGCGAGTTCGTCGTCACCACCTCCAACGGCCAGGTGGCACGCTACCGGCCGGGTGACAACGAAAGCGTCGTTCTCGCTGAAGGTTTCGACCAGCTCTACGGGGTCGCGGTCGCGCCGGGAGGGGCCGTGGTCGCGGCCGAACTCGGCGCGGGCCGCGTGCTGTCCATCGGCGCGGGCGCCGTCGAGGTGATGGCCACCGGTCTCAGCGAACCGGTCGGCGTGGCCATCGCCCCAGACGGGGCCTGCCTGGTGTCCGAGGCGGGCGCCGGGCGGGTCGTCCGGCTCGGCGGGGCGGGCAACGCCGTGTGGGACGGCCTGCAACGCCCCCAGGGCATCCTGGTGCGCGACGGGCAGCTCTATGTCGTCGACGCCGGCGCCAAGGAGTTGGTCGCCTTCGACCTGGACACCGGGGCCCGCCGGACCATCGCGTCGGGCCTGCCGGTGGGCGCCCCGCCCGGGGTGACGCCCAAGCCGCTGCGCGGCATGCCGCCCTTCTCCGGCCCGCAGGGTCCGTTCGCCGGCCTCGCCGCCGGACCCGACGGCACGCTGTACGTCTCGGCGGACGGCGACGGGAGCGTGCTGGCCGTGCGACGGGAAGGTTGAGGGGAAAAGATGCCGGAAGCCAGAGTCGTCGATCACCGGTACCTGCAGGTCGCCCGCACGTTGCGCAAGGAGATCGTGGAGGGCGTCTACCCGGTGGGCTCCCAACTGCCGACCGAACACGAACTCTGTGAGCGGTTTGCGGTCAGCCGGTACACCATTCGGGAGGCGCTGCGGCGCCTGCGTGAGGACAACCTGGTGTCGTCGCGCCCCCGGACCGGGACCCTCGTGGTGCCGCGGCCGTCGTCGGACTCCTATGTCCAGCACGTCATGTCGATCAACGACCTGCTGGCGTTCGCGACGGACACCCGGTTCGCCATCGAGTCGGTCGCCATGGTCACCGTCGACGACGACCTGGCCACCCGCACCGGGTTGGCGGCCGGCGAGCAATGGTTGACCGTGCGCGGTTTCCGGCGCGCCGCCGAAGCGGCCGCGGGGGCGGCGCTGTGCCGCACCGAGTACTACATCAACCGCGCGTTCGCGGGGGTCGGCCGGTTGTTGCAACGCCACGAGGGCCCCATCTTCCCGCTGATCGAGGACCTGTTCGGGCTGAGCATCGTCGAGGTTCAGCAGGAGATCGCCGCGGTGCTCATCACCCCGGACCTGGCCGCCGGTCTCGAGATCGATTCGGGCGCACCGGCATTGCAGGTGCGGCGGACCTACACGACGTCCGACGGGCGGGTCGCCCAGGTCACCATCAACACCCATCCCGCGTCGCGCTTCCGGCACTCGATGACGATGCGCCGGGTTCGTGGCTAAGCTGCCGCAATGGCCACCAGCCGGAAGCTGATCGGCGGGCGGTGGGTTCGATGGGACGACGAACGCGCCGCCGAAGCCTACGCGCGCGGCTGGTGGGTCCGCACCACGCTGGCCGACGCGCTGCGTGAGGCCGCCGAGCGCACGCCGCGCCGGGTGGCGCTGGTCGACGGTGATCGGCGGCTGGACTGCCTGACCCTGCACCGGCAGGCCACGACGCTGGCGCACGCGCTGAACGCCCGCATCCCCCCGGGCAGCGTGGTGTCCTTCATGCTGCCCAACTGGCACGAGGCCGCGCTGATCTACCTGGCCACCACGTTGGCGGGGATGGTGGCCAACCCCATCCTGCCGTCCATGCGAGACCGCGAACTCCGGTTCGTCCTCGAGGACGCCGACAGCCGAATGATCTTCGCGCCGGCACAGTTCGGCCGCCACGACTATGCCGCGATGCTCGGCCGGGTGGCCGAGCAGCTGGAGTCCCCGCCCGAGGTCGTGATCGTGCGCGGTGACGCCGGCGCGGGGTTCGCGCCCTTCGACTCGCTGCTCGAAGATCGCGCCCCGGTCGGGGCGCTCCCCGCGCTCAATCCCGATGCCGTACGCATGATCCTGTACACGTCGGGCACCACCGGGCGCCCGAAAGGCGTTCTGCACAGCCATAACTCGATCCACGCCCTGATCCGCCAGCTCGGTGAGCACTGGCTGGTCGAACCCGGCGACACGTTCCTGGTCGCGTCGCCCATCGCGCACATCGGCGGTTCCATCTATGCCTTCGAATGCCCGCTGCTGCTGGGCGCCACCGCGGTCCTGATGGAGCGGTGGGACGGCGACGACGCGGTGGCGCTCATGCAAGCCGAGCGGTGCACACACATGGCCGGGGCGACCCCGTTCCTCGAGCACATCCTGGCCGCCGCGGAGCGCGCCGGCACCCGCCTGCCGGACCTGAAGGTGTTCATCTGCGGAGGGGCGTCGGTGCCGCCCGCGCTGATCCGCCGGGCCGCAGCCTATTTCGAGTCGGCCATCGTCACCCGGGTCTACGGCTCGACGGAGGTCCCCGTCACGACGGTCGGGTCGCTGCGGGACCCCGAGCGCGCCGCCGACACCGACGGGCGCGTCGGCCTGGCGGAGGTGAAGCTGGTCGGCGGCGAGATCCACGCGCGCGGGCCGCAGATGCTGACCGGCTACCAGCATCCCGAAGACGAGGCCGACGCCTTCGACGACGAGGGCTACTTCCGCACCGGGGACCTGGCGCGCCGGCTCGACGGTGACTATCTCGTCGTCACCGGCCGGGCCAAGGACATCATCATCCGCAACGGCGAGAACATCTCGCCGAAGGAGGTCGAGGACGTCCTCGCCGGCCACCCCGGCATCGCCGAAATCGCCGTCGTCGGGCTGCCCGACGCGCGGACCGGGGAGCGCGCCTGCGCCGTCGTGGTCCCCGCGGGCGGGCCCGACCTCGACGTGGCCGGCCTGCGCAGCTTCCTCGAAGACTCGGGCGTGGCGCGGTTCAAAGCGCCCGAGCAGCTTGAACTTTGGGACATGCTGCCCAAGAACGACGCGGGAAAGATATTGAAGCACCAGATCAAAGCGGCGCTGATGAAGGCGGAACAGTGACATGCAGGTAGCGGTGGTGACGGGGGCGAGCGGGGGGATCGGCTTCGGCTGCGCGGTGAAGCTCGCCGAGGCGGGCATGGCGATCCTGGCGACCGGACGAAACGACGAGCGACTCGCCGAGCTGGCGCAACACATCGGCGATCCCGACCGGGTGGCCACGGTGGCTGTCGATCTCACCGACGACGATGTCCCGCAGCGGATCACCGATGCCGCGGTGGACAAGTGGGGACGCATCGACTTTTTGGTCAACATCGCCGGCATCGGCAGCCCCCGGCCGGTTCACGAGACGGACGACGAATCGCTGGACCACTTCCTGGGTTTGATGCTGCGGGCCCCGTTCCGCCTGATTCGCCAGGTGCTGCCGCACATGCCGCCCGGGTCGGCGATCATCAACGTCACGTCGACCTTCGCCGTGGTCGGTGGTCTGCGCGGCGGCGCGTACTCGGCCGCCAAGGGCGGCCTCACCGCGCTGACCACCCACATCGCGTGCCAATACGGGGCGCAGGGCATCCGCTGTAATGCGGTGGCCCCCGGAGTGATTCAGACGCCGATGACAGAAGAGCGCCTGCACGACGAGCGGTTCCGGCGCATCAACACCGAGATGACGCCGCATCAGCGGCTGGGCACGGTCGACGACGTGGCGAGCACCATCGCGTTCCTGTGCTCGCCCGGCGGCGCCTTCATCAACGGCCAGACGATCGTGGTCGACGGCGGGTGGAGTTCGACGAAGTATCTGTCGGAGACGGCGTTGACGTCGGAGTGGAAGCCTCGCTGATCATTCGGTCTCGAAATGGCGGCGGATGCCGACCAGCATCGCGGTGTGCGCCTTGACGGCTTCGCGCGCCGTGAACGGCGCCAGCGGCCGCGGCGCGGCGATCCGGATGCGTTCGGTCATCCGCGTGCCCGCCGCGATCGGCTCGAAGCTGACCGTGCCGCGCAGGTGGACCCCCGGTGACTGGTCGGCCTCGGTCAACACGTCACCGGCCGCGGGCACCCGCAACGTGGCCCGGTAGGTGTTGGTGATGGTGAACGGGCCCAACGGGATCCGGTCGCGCACCCGGTAGCTGTGGACGACGCCCTCCGCGGTCTCGCTGCGCGACAGCGTGCGCACGGACACGATCAGCGGGTGGACGATCTTGATGTTGTCCAGGTCCACGTAGAAGTCGCGGACCTCGCCGGGGGGTGCGGGCACGTCCTGAGTCAGCGTGTGCTCGGAGTGGGCGAGCCACCAGCTCATGCGGAGAACTCCGCGAGCAGCTGCGCGGTGCGCCACCAGACCAGTACGGCGAACGCTCCCAGCGCCAGCAGGGTCACCGCCGCCTGGACCGCGTTGCGGAGCTCCTTCGGCGGATACACGTAGGCGGCCGCGACCAGCCCACCGGTGACCAGCCCGCCCACATGCGCCTGCCAGCTGATGCGTTGCGAACTGATCAGCGGGACAAGGAAAGTGAAGACGAGGTTGAGCCCGATGACCACCACCACCCAGCGGACGTCGACGGCCAGCCGCTTGCCCACCACGAAGGTGGCGCCGAACAGGCCGAAGATCGCCCCCGAGGCGCCCGCCGTCGCGGTGTCGAGCGGCGAGACCAGGTAGACCAGCACCGAGCCACCCAACCCGCTCAGCGCGTACAGCGCACCGAAACGCAGTCGGCCCAGCCACATTTCGAGCGGCGGTCCCACCACGTACAGCGCCCACATGTTGAACAGCAGATGCGTCGCCCCGTAGTGCAGGAACGCCGACGTCGCCAGCCGGTAGAACTGGCCGTCGGCGACCGCCGGCGGCCACAGCGCCAGCTGCTTCTCGAGATTCCCCGACGCCATCTGCAGCACGAACACGACCACGTTGACGGCGATCAGCGCGTAGGTGAGCACCGGCGTCGCCGACCGCTGCCGCCCGCCGAAGCGGGTCCGCGGTTGCCGGATGGTTCGGGCGCCCGCCCGGACGCACTCCACGCACTGGTGCCCGACCGCGGCGCTGCGCATGCAGTCGCCGCAGATGTAGCGCTCACAACGGTTGCAGCGGACGTACGTCGGCCGGCCGGGATGCCGATAGCAACTCGGGGCGGCGGGCGGCGAATCCGGTGGGCTGGGTGCGCTCATCGCCCTATTCTCGCCCGCACCGCCCGGCCGGGCGGACGGCTTGAGCAAACCTGTTTTCCGGCCCACCGGTCGCCTACTGTGGTGTGCGTGGAGCCGACGTGAGCGAACCGGGAGTGGTCGAGCGCTACCTGGACTGCCTGGCCGCGCACGACTGGGACGGTCTTGCCGCGACGATCTCCGACGAAGGCCTGCTGCGCGAGGGCCCGTTCTGCGATGTCGTCGAGGGCAAGCAGCACTACGTCGCCTATCTGCGCAAGGTGCTCACCAACCTGGACGGGCATCGGCTGGAGGTGCAGCGGGTTTCGCACGTGAACTCCCGGCTGTCCTACGTCGAGCTGACCGAGGCGTTCGAAATGGACGGGGTCACCAAGCGGTGGCCGGAATGCATCCTGTTCGAGCAAAGCGACGACGGGCGGATCCGTCACGTCAGCGTGTTCTTCAAGCAGCCCGCGACGCGGTGAGCCCGGGTGATCGCGAAAACTATTCCCTCGCCCACGGGATTGACCTACCGTGTGATGGGTGGAATCAAACGGAACCCCGGAATTGGTGCCCGTCGAAACATTGCACTCGGGTGATCCCATCACGGATTGCGGCCAGCGGTACATAGTCCTCGAGTCCAAGACCGTCGGCGACGGCTGCGTGGTCCTCGAACTCGAGTCCCGGGTGGACCACCACCTGCAGGTCATCGAGAAGTCGTTCCCGGCGGGCTACCACGTCAACAGGGCGAACCACCGAATTTTATAGCCCCAATTCACTCTGCCGAATAGTGCGCGCGTAGCCGTTGGACGGCTACCGCGCATTCGTGTTATTCGGGTCGAAGACACCAAATGCGATCGGCCCGATTCAGCCGTTGCGCGCCGGGCGCGGGTCGTTCGGGTCGTCGGGATCCGGTTCGCCGAACCACCGCGACGGCGTGCGCTCGCCGTAGGCGTCGTGCCAGTCCCACCACTCGTACGGCGGGGTTTGGGGATAACCGTCCGGCGAGTCCTCCCAGCTCTCCTGGCGCCCGAGTGCGGTCATGTCGAGGTAACTCCAGGTGTTGCCCAGCGCCTCGTCGCCGCGGTTGTTGATGAAGTACGTCCGGTACACGCGGTCGCCGTCCCGGATGAACGCGTTGGTGCCGTGCCACTGGTCCACCCCGAAGTCGGCATCGAAGTCGTCGGTGATCGTGTACCAGGGCATCTGCCAACCCATTCGCGCCTTCAGCCGCGCGATGTCGGGTTGTGCCGCGCGCGAGGCGAAGACCAGGGTGGTGTCGCGGGCGTTCAGGTGGGCGAGGTGGCCCACGTGGTCGGCGATCATCGAGCAGCCGCGGCACGCATGGTCGGGCCAGCCGTCCACGCCCGGCTCGAAGAAGGCGCGGTACACGATGAGCTGCCGCCGGCGGGCGAACAGCTCCAGCAGGTTTGCCCTGCCCCCGGGCCCCTCGAACGCGTATTCCTTCTCGACGGCCAGCCACGGCATCCGGCGGCGCGCCGCCCCCAGGGCGTCGCGGGCGCGCATCACTTCCTTCTCTTTGGCCAGCAGCCGTTCACGCGCGGCCGCCCAGTCGCGGGCGGACACGATGGGGGGTGTGTTCATTGTCGTTGTCCTCCTTGTGGTTTCGAGTGACATCAGGCCACCGCCGACAGGCCCGTCGAGGTGAGCAGGTAGGCGTCCTCGCCGCCGGGCGCGCCGACGGCGATCCCCAGGACGGAGCGGCCCACCTGTTCCGGGGTGAGGGCCGGCCCCGCGGCCCGCGCGAACGCCTCGACGTCGAGGCCCTGGCGTTCGGCGTAAGCCGCGACGGCCTTGGCGCCCAGGTCGGTGGCCGGCGTCAACCGCGGCAGGACGGACACGAAGCGGATCCCCAACCCGGCGCGCTGCGATTCGACGGCGGCGTAGCCGGCGATGAACCTGACCGTCGCCTTCGCCCCCGCGTAGCCCCCACTCAGCGGCGAACCGGCCACAGCGGCGCCGCTGGACATGAGGATCACCGAGCTGCCCGGCGCCAGCGGACGTCGCAGCGCGTGGCGGGTCCAGTGAAAGGCTTGGGCGACATCGACATTCCAGTTCTGGCTGAAGCTGTCCCAGCTCTGATCCTGGATGGGGCTCATGTGGGGCGCCGCCCCGGCACCCAACACGAGCGTGTGCGGCCGGTACGTGTCGATCAGCCGCTGCGCGGTCGCGGCGTCGGAGGCGTCGGCGACCACCGGGACGAAAGCGTCGCCCAGCTCGTCGCGCGTTTCGTCGAGACCGATTCGGTTGCGCGCCACACCGACCACCTCGGCGCCGGCCCCCGCCAGGGCGCCGGCGATCGCGCGGCCGAAGCCGCGGCTCGCCCCGGTGACGATTGCCGTGGTGCCGGCCAGGCCGGCGGTGCTCACGGGCTCGTTCATGGTCGTCCTCGCTCTCGCTAGGGAATGTGCGTCCACCAATTGAGAGGCGGCGCGGCGCGCGAATTCATCGCCGGGGAACCGATGAATTTCGGCGGCCCGCCGTCTCTGTACTGGAGTAGCGTTCGGTCGCAGCCCAGACAGGAGAAGCCATGCCGGCGAGGGAGGATTTCATCGCGCAGGCGGCGCCGTTCCGCGCGGAGCTCATCGCGCACTGCTACCGCATGCTCGGGTCGGTGCACGACGCCGAGGACCTGGTTCAGGAGACCTACCTCAACGGCTGGCGTGGCTACCCGGCGTTCGAGGAACGGGCGGCGTTGCGGACGTGGCTTTATCGGATCGCGACGACCGCGTGCCTGCGGGCCCTGCAGAACCGCGCCCGCCGGGTGCTGCCGGCCGGGCTGGGCGACGGATCGATCGACCCGGAGGCCGGCCTCGACGCGACCGACAGCCCGCACGAGTGGTTGGAGCCGATCCCCGACTCGCTGATGGCCACCCCCGAGGACAACGTCACCGCGCGGCAAAGCCTGCGGCTGGCGGTGATGACGGCCCTGCAGGAACTTCCCGCCCACCAGCGAGCGGTACTCATCCTGCGCGACGTCGTGCAGTTCACCGCCGCCGAGGTGGCCGAGCTGCTCGAAACGACGCCGGCCGCGGTCAACAGCTCGCTGCAGCGGGCGCGTGCCCGCCTCGCGGAGCTCTCCCCCACCGAGGACACCCTGTCCGAGCCCGACGATGCCGCGCGCCGCGAACTGCTCGACCGCTACTGCGCCGCCTTCGAGAACGCCGACATGGCCGCGCTCACCGCGCTGCTGCAAGCGGACGTGAAACTCGAAATGCCGCCCCTGGATGTGTGGTTCACCGGCCGCGACCCGGTGCGGCGATTCCTCGCCGCACGCGCTTTCACCAAGGCCGGGGATATCGCGATGATCCCGACGGCCGCCAACGCGCAACCCGCGGTCGCCGAATACCGCCGCGACGCCGACGGGGCGATGCGCGCCCATTCCATCCACGTCCTCACCGCGGGCGCCGACGGGATCGCCACCATCACCGTCTTCCTCGACCCGGGCCTGTTCAGCACGTTTGGTTTTCCCTCCAGCCGGTAACCTGTCCGCAGGGAAGCGACCGCACCTCCGGTCACCGAAGGAAGGCCGACCCAGCGGAGTCATCGGTGCCGCCGCATGGCCCGCAAATGTGGACAGGCCCCATGCCCCCCAGCATCATTAGGCGCGGTAGACGTAATCGAAGGGTGACTGAGTGAGGATTCCCGGCGTTGCCAGCGTCGTCGCCGGCATGACCGACGGAGCCGCGCAGGTAGTGCGAGCCGGCATCTCCACCGCTGCCGGCGCCGCGGACGCCCTGCAGAATCTGGCCAGCCCGGTCGCCGAACTGGCGGTCCCGGTCGTGCAGTCCATGGCCCAGACCACGGGCCGCGCCATCGGATTGACCGGACCCACCAACGGTTCCGGGCGCGGCGTCACCCCGCCGATCCGGTGGCAGAGCGGGCGGCGGGTGCATCTGGACCTGGATCCGTTGCTGCCTTTCCCCGGCTGGCACGATCACGCCCCCGCCGTGGAGGAGCCGGTCCGCCGAATTCCGGGGGTGGCCGCGGCCCACGTCGAGGGCGCCCTGGGGCGGTTGGTGGTCGAATTCGAGAACGAAGGCGACAACGACGCCGTGCTCGACCGGGTCAGGGACACGGTCTGCAGCGTGGCGGCGGACCTGACCCTGGTCGCCGCCAAAGACTCGCCTCGCACGGCGCCGTTCGCCGACCCGGGAAACCCGTTGGCGATCCTGGTGCCGGCCAGCGCCGCCGCGATGGACGTGGCGGCCATCGGCGCCGCGGTGACCGGCTGGCTGGGCAGGCTGCCCGTCGCGCCGCGCAGCGCCCGCGCGGCCGCGGCCCTGCTGAATCATCAGCCGCGGGTGGTCGCCGTGCTGGAATCGCGGCTGGGCCGCGTCGGCACCGACATCGCCCTGAGCGCGTCGACCGCGCTGGCCAACGGGCTGACGCAGGCGGTCGGCACCCCGCTGCTGGATCTGGCCCAACGGAGCTTGCAGGTCTCCGAGGCCACCGCGCACCGTCAGCGATGGCGCGACCGCGAACCGGAGCTGGCCTCGCCCAGCCGCCCGCAGGCGCCGGTGGTTCCGGTGATCTCGTCGGCCGGGCCGAAATCGCACGCGCCCCGCCATAATTCGGCGGCCGCCGCGGCGGGAGAAGCGTCCCACGTGGTGGTGGGCGGGGCCATCGACGCCGCCATCGACACCGCGAAGGGTTCGATGGCCGGGCCGGTGGAGGAGTACGCCGACCAGGCCGCCAACGCTTCGCTGCTGGCCGCGGCGGGTGCGCTGCTGGCCGGCGGCGGCACCGAGGATGCGGCCGGCGCGCTGCTGGCAGGCGTGCCCCGGGCGGCGCACACGGGCCGGCAGGCATTCGCGGCCGTGCTGGGCCGCGGCCTGGCCAACGCCGGGCAGCTGTTCCTGGACCCGGGTGCGCTGCGGCGGCTGGACCGGGTCAAGGTGGTCGTCGTCGACGGGGCCGCGCTGCGGGGCGACAACCGCGCCGTGCTGCAGGCCCGAGGCGACGTGCCCGGGTGGGACGAGGACCGCGTCTACGAGGTCGCCGATGCGTTGCTGCACGGCGAGGAGGCGCCCGAACCCGACCCCGACGAGCTGCCGGCCACCGGCGCCCGGCTGCGCTGGGTCCGGGCGCAGGAGTCGTCGGCCACGCCGGCGCAGGGACTCGAACACGCCGACCTGGTGGTCGACGGTGAGCGGGTGGGCAGCGTCGACGTCGGCTGGGAGGTCGACCCGTTCGCCATCCCGCTGCTGCAGATCGCGCACCGGACCGGCGCCCGGGTGGTGCTGCGCCACGTCGCCGGCACCGAGGACCTGACCGCCAGCGTCGCCGTGAGCCACCCACCGGGCACGCCGCTGCTGCAGTTGGTGCGCGACCTGCGAACGGATCGCGGGCCGGTGTTGCTGATCACCGCGCTGCATCGCGACTTCGCGTCGACTGACACGCTGGCCGCGCTGGCCATCGCCGACGTCGGGGTGGCGCTCGACGACCCGCAGGCGGCGACGCCCTGGACGGCCGACATCATCACCGGCACGGACCTGGCCGCCGCGGTGCGCATCCTGTCTGCGCTGCCGGTGGCCCGGGAGGCGACGGAGTCGGCGGTGCGCCTGGCCAAGGGCGGCAGCACGCTGGCGGGGCTGCTGCTGGTCACCGGTGATCCGCGCACCCTGAGCCCGTTCGCCGTGCAGCGCTGGCTCAACCCGGTGAACGCGGCCGCCGCGGCCGCCCTCATCCAGGGCACCTTCGCGGCCTCCCGGGTGCTTCGCCTGGCCGACCCCACCCCGCAACCGCTGACCGCCTGGCATGCCCTGGATCCGGAGATCGTCTACGCCCGGTTGGCCAGCCGCACGCGGCCGCTGGCCGTCGAGCCCGGCGTGGCGCCCTGGCGGCAGCTGCTCGACGACCTCTCCTACAACCCCGTGGTCGCGCCGCTGCGCGGGCCCGCGAGCCAGGTGGGACGGCTGTTGACCGCGACGCGGGCCGAACTCGCCGATCCGCTGACCCCCATCCTGGCCGTCGGGGCGGCGGCCTCGGCGATCGTCGGCAGCAGCGTCGACGCGCTGTTGGTGGCGGGCGTGATGACCGCCAACGCGATCGCGGGCGGGGTGCAACGGCTGCGGGCCGAGGCCGCTGTCGCCGAGCTGTTCGCCGAGCAGGACCAGTACGCGCGCCGGGTCGTCGTCCCCGCGGTCGCCACCGCGCACCGCCGGCTGGATGCGGCCCGCACCGCCGAGCGGACCGTGTCGGTGCACGCCAAGTCCTTGCGGCCCGGCGACATCATCGACCTGGCCGCCCCGGAGGTGGTCCCCGCCGACGCCCGCCTGCTGGTCGCCGAGGACCTCGAAGTCGACGAGTCCTTCCTCACCGGCGAATCGTTGCCGGTGGACAAGCAGGTCGAGCCCGTGGCCGTCGCCGACTCCGACCGCGCCAGCATGCTGTTCGAGGGCAGCACCATCGTCGCCGGGCACGCCCGCGCGATCGTCGTGGCGACCGGTGCGGGCACCGCCGCGCAGCGCGCGATCTCGGCGATCGCCGACGTCGAGTCGGCGGCCGGGGTGCAGGCCCGGTTGCGTGAGTTGACCAGCAAGGTGCTGCCGCTGACCCTGGCCGGCGGCGCGGCGGTGACCGCCCTGGCGCTGCTGCATCAGGGATCGCTGCGTCAGGCGGTCGCCGACGGGGTCGCCATCGCCGTGGCGGCGGTCCCCGAGGGCTTGCCGCTGGTGGCGACCCTGGCCCAGCTGGCCGCCGCCCAGCGGTTGTCGCGGCGCGGGGTGCTGGTCCGCACGCCGCGTGCGGTGGAAGCGCTGGGCCGGGTCGAGACGATCTGTTTCGACAAGACCGGCACGCTCACCGAGAACCATCTGCGCGCCGTCAGCGTTGTCCCGCACGGCACCGACGCGGACGGCGCGTTCCCCGACCTGGCCGACCCGGCGGCGGCCGCCGTGTTGCGGGCCGCGGCGCGCAGCAGCACCCAGCCGCACAACGGAGGCGGCCACGCGCACGCCACCGACGAGGCGATCCTCACGGCAGCCAACGCCGTTGACGCGCAATGGGCTTCGGACTGGACGGTGCTCGCGGACGTGCCGTTCGAATCCAGTCGCGGCTACTCCGCCGCGATCGGCATCGCGGGCGGGAACGGCGGGCCGATGCTGATGGTCAAGGGCGCGCCCGAAGAGGTCCTCCCGCGCTGCCGGTTCGCCGACTCCGATGTCGAGCAGGACCGCGCCCAGGCGCTGGTGTTGCGCCTGGCCGAGCAGGGCCTGCGTGTGCTGGCGGTGGCGCAGCGCCACTGGGAGGGCACGACCGGCGAGGAGGAGACCGACGCCGACGCCGTCGACGCCGCCGCCCACGACCTCGAGTTGCTCGGCTACGTCGGCTTGGCCGACACCGCGCGCGCCTCGGCCCGGCCGTTGATCGAGGCGCTGGTGGAAGCCGGCCGGCGGGTGGTGCTGATCACCGGCGACCACCCGGTGACCGCGCGGGCGATCGCCCGGCAACTGGGGTTGCCGCCGGACGCCCGGGAGATCACCGGGGCGGAGCTCGCCGCGCTCGGCGAGGAGGACCGCGCCAAAGTCGCGGCCGACGTGCAGGTCTTTGCCCGCGTCAGCCCCGAGCAGAAGGTGCAGATCGTCGCGGCGCTGCAGGCCGGCGGGCAGGCGGTCGCGATGGTCGGCGACGGGGCCAACGACGCGGCCGCCATCCGGATGGCCGACGTGGGCATCGGCGTGAGCGGGCGCGGCTCGTCGGCCGCGCGCGGGGCCGCCGACATCGTGTTGACCGACAACGACCTCGGGGTGCTGCTGGACGCGCTGGTCGAGGGCCGCGGCATGTGGGGCGGCGTCCGGGACGCGGTGAGCATCCTGGTCGGCGGCAACGTCGGCGAAGTGCTGTTCACCCTCATCGGCACCGCCCTGGGCACCGGCCGCGCCCCAGTGGGCACCCGCCAGCTGCTGCTGGTGAACCTGCTGACGGACATGTTCCCCGCGCTGGCGGTCGCCGTCACCCCGCAGTACCGCGAGCCGGAGGAGGCCGCCGACGGGGTCGACCGCGACGCCGAACAGCTGCACCGCGCATTCCAGCTGGCGACGCTGTCCGGGCCGTCGCCGTCCCTCGACGCGCCACTGATGCGGCAGATCGTCACCCGCGGCGCCGTCACGGCGGCGGGCGCGACGGCGGCCTGGGCCATCGGGCGCTGGACACCGGGGACCGAACGTCGCACGTCGACCATGGGACTGACGGCGCTGGTGACCACCCAGCTCGCGCAGACCCTGCTGACGCGCCGCCACAGCCCGCTCGTGCTGGGCACGGCGCTGGGCAGCGCGGGCGTGCTGGTCGCCATCGTCCAGACCCCGGGCGTCAGCCACTTCTTCGGCTGCACCCCGCTGGGCCCGGTCGCCTGGAGCGGGGTCATCAGCGCCACCGCGGGCGCGACCGTCGTCTCGGTGCTGGCACCCAACTGGCTGGCCAAGCAGGTCACCGCCCTGGAACCCAAGCACGACTGAGGCGGCACCCGCGCGCCGTCAGCCGGACAGCTCCTTGCGCAGGACCTTGCCCGCCGGATTGCGCGGGATGCTGTCGACGACGGTGATGTCGCGGGGCTGTTCGAACCGGGAGACCCTGCCCTTGAGGTACTCCCGCAGCGCTTCGGGGTCGGTGTCACTGCCCGGCTGCAAGACCACGAACGCGACCAGCCGGTGGCCGAACCGTTCGTCGGGAACGCCAATGACCGCGTTGTCGGCGACGGCCGGGTGCTCGGCGAGCGCGTTCTCGACCGCGCGCGGGTAGACGTTCTCGCCGCCGGAGATGATCATGTCGTCCTCGCGGCCGACGATGTACAGCCGGCCCGCGTTGTCGAGGTAGCCCATGTCGCCGGTGCTGGTCATGCCGTCGATCACGGTCTTCGCGCCGCCACCGGTGTAGCCCTCGCCGGCCAGTTCGCCGCCGACGAAGATGCGCCCGGTGACGCGCGCGCCGACGGGCCTGCCGTGTCGGTCCAGGATGCGCACCGGGCAGCCGGCGACCGGTTTGCCCACGGTCTCGGGCGCCTCGCGCAGGTCCGCGGGTGTGGCCAGGGCACCGATCCCGACCTCGGTGGAACCGTAGCCGTTGTAGAGGATGTCGCCGTAGGCATCCATGAACCGCTGCCCCAGGGTGGGATCGAGCCGGTCGCCGCTCGACATCACGACCCGCAGGTAGGGCACCGGGTTGCGGGCCCGCACCCGCTCGGGCAGGTCGAGGATGCGGGCGAGCACGATCGGAACGGCGGTGAACGCGTCGGCGCGATGCAGCGACGCCTGCGCCAGCGCGGCCTCGGCGTCGAAGTGGCGATGCGTCAGCACGGTGCCGCCGAGGGCCACGGTGAGCATCAGCATCCCCAGCCCGAGCCCGTGGAACATGGGCATGGCCACCGAGATTCGCGACCCGGTGCGCAGGCCGGTCCGGTCCAGAATGGTCACCCACACGCCCACCGCGGACCGCAGTTGCGGTGAGCGCGGCACCCCCTTGGGCGTGCCGGTGGTTCCCGATGTCAGCAGAACGATCCGGCCCGGGGCGGCCACGCCGGGCCGCGGATCGCCCGCCCGCGCGGTGACCGTCGCCGGGTCGATGAGGACGACCGACGGGCCGGCGGCGCGGGCGCGTTCGCCGAATTCTCCGTCGGCGATCATCGTGCCGATGCGGTGGGCGCTCATCGCCGACGCCAGGGCGTCGCTGCGGAAGTCCGTGTTGACCAGGACCACGTCGGCCCCCACCCGGGCGGCGGCGAAGACGCCGGCGACGAAACCGCGCCCGTTGCGGCACATCACGCCCACCGCGTCGCCGGGCCCCACACCGTCGCGGGAGAGCCGGAGAGCCAGCGCCTCGGTCGCCGACCGCAACTCGCGGTAGTCGCAGGCGCCGTCGTCGTCGACGATCGCGGCCCGGTCGGGCCAGCGGGCGGCGGTCACCGCCAGCAGGGTGTAGGGGTTGGTGCCGCCCCGGCGCACCTCCCGGAGCAGCCGCAGTGTGGCAAGGGGTGACGGCGGGGCGAGCAGTCGCGACCGCAGCAGCGCCCGCGCCGCGGTGCCGACCACCCCCTCGCCGGTCATCGGCGGGCCTCGCGGGCGCCGCGCTCCGAGAAGAACCGTCGGTACCAGAGCCGGGCCGCTCGTTCGGCCGGCCCGGCCAGCAGCACCGAGGCCAACTCGGCCGGCAGCACCCACGGCGGTTCGTTGCTGCGGGGCCGATCGATGACGGCTTTGGCGATCGCGTCGGCGGCCTCGTCGGCCGACAGGCCGGGGAGCCGCCCCAGGATGGGGGTGGGTTCGATCATCCGGGTCCGGACCAGCGCAAAGTAGACGGTGGTGACGTCCACGCCGTCGGCGTGCAGTTCCGGCGCCACGCTGCGCAGCCACCGGTCGAAAGCCCCCTTTGACGCCTGGTAGGCGCCCCATTGCGGCCCCGGCACGACGCGCACGCCGACACTGGACACGTTCACGATGTGCCCACGCCCGTTCTCCCGCATGGCCGGCAGGAGACCCAGCAGCAGCCAGATCGGCCCCAGATAGTTGATGTCGATGGTGCGCTGAAAGTCGTGCGGCCGGTCGTACTGGTCATGCAGCGAGCGGCGCAACGACTTGCCGGCGTTGCTGACCACGATGTCGAGCGCACCGTGTCGCTCGGTGATCTCCTTGGTCAGCGCGCCGACGGCCGCCTCGTCGGTGAGGTCGGTCGGGTAGGCGATCGCGCGGCCGCCGGCGGCGTTCACCGACGCCGCCAGGTCGCCCAGCCGCTCCTCGGACCGCGCGACGGCCAGCACCGTGGCGCCCGCGGCGGCCAACCTGCGGGCGGTCGCCTCGCCGATTCCGTACGAGGCACCGGTGACCAGAACGGTCTTACCGCTGACGGCGCTGCGTAGCATGTCGGGATCCGACACCCGCGCCGGATTGGCCAAGTGGTCCGTGACCTTGTTGAGGACCTGCACTACTGCGTTCAACTCTGCCGCTGCATTCACTCGAGCCGCTTGTCGAGGATCGGCGGATGGCTTCACCGTGCGCTCGACTCGTCTAGTTAGCAGACCACATCGCCGTCCGGGCCGCACGCACCGCCCCGGCATTGGCCGCCTCGTCGGGCGAGATGCCGGACCGGCGGGGGGCCCGGCGCCGGATCAGAGTCGCGCGCAACCCATCTCGCCCGGATACCGCCAGGTGAAACGCCGCTGTGTGAATTCGCGGTAATTTCCTTGGCTTACGTTGTTTAGGCCTTCGATTCATTGGGCACCATTGCGGCATGATCGCACGTCAAATAGCCCGTTTTGTTGCTCCAGCAGTCGCCGCGGCGTCCGGCCTCGGCGCGTCGGCCCTCGTCGGTTCCGCCCTGCCCACCGCCGCCGCCCAATGCCCCGACGTACAGGTGGTCTTCGCCCGCGGCACCGGCGAAGCCCCCGGCGTCGGCCCCACCGGACAAGCCTTCGTCGA
>NZ_LZKD01000150.1:0-20633 GCF_001668695.1 Mycobacterium sp. E2497 | reverse complement strand
CCGCCACCACGGCCCAGTGCCGCAGCTCCTGGTGGGCGCCCAGCAGCGGGGCCCGAACGATGTCGAGGTAGTGCAGCAGTGGGTTGAGCTCGACGATGCTCGACCAGCGCCCCGCCCCCTGCTGCCGCAAGGTGTCGTCGTTCCAGATGATCGGCGTCATGAAGAACAGCAGCTGCACTACCTCGACATCGTTCGGGCCCCGCTGCTGGGCGCCCACCAGGAGCTGCGGCACTGGGCCGTGGTGGCGGTGCTGACCGTCGTCGGCTGGCTGCTGGCCGCGGTCGCGATGCGGCAGTACCGCGCGCGCGTTCCCTACTGGGTGTAGCCGGGCACCGGCTCACATCAGTGGCGGCAGTGGATTGAGCCAGTCCAACGAGCCGTCGGTCTGCCCTTTGTATTGCGGGCAGTAGGCGGAGACGGAGAGCCCGACGAAGAACCCCGCTTGCCGGGCCGAGAGGTTGGCGTCCTTCATCACCTTCATCGCCAGGACACTCGACTTCTGGTTCCTGTCCAGCCCGGCGCAGACGGTGTGGGCCATTGAGATCGCGGTGCCGGGGTCTTGCATGGTGATCCCGTTGTCCGCCAAGGCCCCCAGGAAGGCGTCGTCCGGCGGATCCGCCGCCGCCGGGGCGGAGCACAACACCGCGGCGAACAGCAGGCCCGCACCGAGTGCCGACCACGTCCGCAGACCGACGTTCATACTTACCAAGATAGGCACCCGCAGCGTCGGGAGGACGGCTTCGAGAAGCCGTTCTGGATCCCGCAAACCGATCGGATATCGGTTCCGCAACGCGGTCAGGCGCTTCCCCGATAATGGTGGCGGCCGCCTCGCCGTGGTGTAACACTGGAACGCCACCCGAGCAAACTGGGCGAAAGGTCCATCGACGTGAGCAAGAAGGTCCAATCAGCGGCGGACGCGGCACGGGAGAACCTGGCCGCGGAGCTGGAGCGGCTGCGGCAGCGGCGCGACCGCCTCGAGGTCGAGGTCAGGAACGACCGCGGCATGGTGGGTGATCACGGCGACGCGGCCGAGGCGATCCAGCGCGCCGAGGAGCTGGTAGGGCTCAGCGACCGGATCAACGAGCTGGACCGCCGGCTGCGGACCGGGCCGTCGCAACCCGACGAGTCGGAGACCCTGCCCGGTGGCACCGAGGTGACCCTGCGGTTCTCCGACGGTGAGGTGGTCACGATGAACGTGATCTCGATCGTCGAGGAGACGCCCGTCGGCCGGGAAGGCGAGACGTTGACCGCGCGCAGCCCGCTGGCGCAGGCCCTGGCCGGGCACAAGGCGGGCGACACGGTGACCTACTCGACGCCCCAGGGCGAGGATCAGGTCGAGCTGATAGCGGTCAAACTCCCCCGCTAACGCCTTCCGCCGCGGCTCCGGCCGTTCCGGCGGCCCCCGATAGACTCCCCCCAATGGTTGCCCCGCTGCCCGATGCCGCCCCGCCGAGCCCGCAGCTCAGTCTGACGACACAGGTGACGCGGTTCGTCGTCACCGGCGGTCTGGCGGGGATCGTGGACTTCGGCCTGTATCTGACCCTGTACAAGGCGGTGGGCGTCCAGGTCGACCTGGCCAAGGCCACCAGCTTCGTCGTCGGCACCATCACCGCCTACCTGATCAACCGCCGGTGGACGTTCCAGGCGGCCCCGAGCACCGCGCGCTTCGTCGCGGTCATGGTCCTCTACGGCATCACCTTCGCCGTCCAGGTCGGGCTCAACCATCTGTGCCTGGCGCTTCTGCACTATCGCGGGTGGGCGATCCCGGTCGCGTTCGTGATCGCGCAGGGCACCGCGACGGTGATCAACTTCATCGTCCAGCGGGCGGTAATCTTCCGCATCCGCTGAGCCGACGCCCGCAGGCGGTACCCTCTTTGACGATGTTGAGCCCCGACGTTGTAACCACCACCACCCGGCTGACCGGCTTTGGCCGCACCGCGCCGTCGGTGGCCGAGGTGCTCTCCACCCGCGATCCCGAGCTGATCGCCAAGGCCGTCGCCCGGGTCGCCGAATCCGGCGGGCCGCACGGACGGGGCGTGATCGCCCGCGGGCTGGGCCGGTCCTACGGCGACAACGCCCAAAACGGCGGCGGCCTGGTGATCGACATGACCGGGCTGGACCGCATCCACTCGATCAGCGCCGACACCAGGCTGGTCGACGTCGACGCCGGCGTCAGCCTGGACCAGCTGATGAAGGCGGCGCTGCCGTTCGGCCTGTGGGTTCCGGTGCTGCCGGGCACCCGACAGGTCACGGTCGGCGGCGCGATCGCCTGCGACATCCACGGCAAGAACCACCACAGCGCGGGCAGCTTCGGCAACCACGTGCGCTCGATGGACCTACTGATGGCCGACGGCACCGTCCGCACCATCACCCCCGACGGCCCGGACGCTTCCGACGCCGAGCTGTTCTGGGTCACCGTCGGCGGCAACGGCCTGACCGGGATCGTCCTGCGCGCGACCATCGAGATGACGCCGACGGAGACGGCGTACTTCATCGCCGACGGGGTGGCTACCAAGGACCTCGACGAGACGGTCGCGGCCCACCTCGACGGCAGCGAGGCCAACTACACCTACTCCAGCGCGTGGTTCGACCTGATCAGCCCGCCGCCCAAGCTCGGCCGCGCCGCCGTCAGCCGCGGCAGCCTGGCCAAGCTGGACCAACTGCCCAAGAAACTCGCCAAGAATCCACTGAAATTCGATGCGCCGCAACTGATGACGGTGCCGGACATCTTTCCGGTCAGCGCGATGAACAAGCTGTCCTTCATGGCCATCGGCGAGGTGTACTACCGGCTGGGCGGAAACTACACCGGCAAGATCATGAACCTGTCGCAGTTCTACCACATGCTCGACCTGGTCAGCGGCTGGAACAACGCTTACGGCCCAATGGGTTTCGCGCAGCACCAGTTCCTGGTGCCACCGGATGCGATGGACGAGTTCAAGGCCATCATCCGCTGGATCCAGACCCGCGGCCACTACTCGGCGCTGAACGTGTTCAAGCTGTTCGGCCCGGGCAACCGCGCGCCGCTGAGTTTCCCGATGGCCGGCTGGAACGTCGCGATGGACTTCCCGAACAAGCCGGGCATCAACGAGTTCCTCAACGAACTCGACCGGCGCGTCCTGGAATTCGGGGGCCGGGTCTACACCGCCAAGGATTCCCGGGTGAGCGCCGAGACCTTCCATGCCATGTACCCGCGGATCGACGAATGGATCGCCGTGCGCCGCAAGGTCGATCCCGCCGGGGTGTTCGCCTCCGACATGGCCCGACGTTTGGAGCTGCTGTAAATGGTGCGTCAATGGTTTTAGATGCCGTGGGGAACCCGCAGGCCATCCTGCTGCTCGGCGGTACGTCCGAGATCGGGCTGGCCATCTGTGAGCGCTACCTGCAGAACGCGCACGCCCGAATTGTGCTGGCCGCCATGCCCAATGACCCGGGACGCGACGCCGCCGTCGCCCAGATGAAGGCGGCGGGCGCGCGGTCGGTGGAGCTGATCGACTTCGAGGCCACCGACCCCGACAGCCACCCCAAGATGATGGATGAGGCGTTCGCCCACGGAGACATTGACGTGGCGATCGTCGCGTTCGGCATCCTCGGCGACGCCGAAGAGCTCTGGCAGGACCAGCACAAGGCCGTGCTGGCCGCCGAGATCAACTACACGGCAGCGGTTTCGGTGGGGGTGCTGCTCGGCGAGAAGATGCGCGCCCAGGGATTCGGCCAGATCATCGTGATGAGCTCGGCAGCCGGCGAGCGGGTCCGGCGGTCCAACTTCGTTTACGGCTCGACCAAGGCGGGGTTGGACGGCTTCTATCTGGGACTCGGGGAAGCGCTGCGCGAGTACGGGGTTCGCGTTCTGGTGATCCGCCCCGGTCAGGTGCGTACCCGGATGAGCGCCCACGTCAAGGAGGCCCCGCTCACCGTGGACAAGGAGTATGTCGCCAACCTGGCGGTGACCGCGGCCGCAAAGGGTAAGGAATTGGTTTGGGCGCCGGCAGCATTCCGTTACGTGATGATGGTGTTGCGACACATTCCGCGGAGCGTCTTCCGCAGGCTGCCAATCTGATCATGCGTAACGCGCTGGCCGCCCTGGGCCAGATGGCGCTGGCGGCCGCGGTGGCCGTCGTCGTCGCGGTCGTGTCGCTGGCCGCCATCTCCCGCGTGCAGTGGCCGGCCTTCCCGTCGTCCAACCAGCTGCACGCGCTGACCACGGTGGGGCAGGTCGGCTGCCTGGCCGGCCTGGTGGCCGTCGGGTGGGCGTGGGGACGGTCCGGCCGGTATCGGTGGGCGGCCCAACTGGGTGGGCTGGCGTTCGTGTCCGCGTTCACCGTCGTGACCCTGGGCATGCCGCTCGGCGCGACCAAGCTCTATCTGTTCGGCATCTCCGTCGACCAGCAATTCCGCACCGAATACCTGACCCGGCTCGCCGACAGCCCCGCCCTGCGCGATATGACCTACCTCGGGCTGCCGCCGTTCTACCCGCCGGGCTGGTTCTGGATCGGCGGCCGGGCCGCGGCACTGAGCGGCACGCCGGCCTGGGAGATCTACAAGCCGTGGGCCGTCACCTCGATCACCGTCGCGGCCGCGGTCGCCCTGGTGCTGTGGTGGCGGATGGTCCGCTTCGAGTACGCGCTGATCGTCACCACCGCGACCGCGGCGGCGACGCTCGCCTACGGCTCGCCCGAGCCCTACGCGGCCATGATCACCGTGCTCCTGCCGCCGGTGCTGGTGTTGACCTGGTCGGGTCTGCGCGGCGGCGAGCGTGGGGGCGGCTGGGCGGCGGTGGTCGCCGAGCGTGAAGTTAACAGCACACTCGAGGCCCAGCGTGAAACTAACTTCACGGTCGCGTCGGCGGAGCCGAGCGCGAGAAGCGGATGGGCCGCCGTCATCGCCGCCGGGCTCTTCCTGGGGTTCACCGCTACCTGGTACACACTGCTGTTCGGCTTCAGCGCGTTCACGGTCCTGTTGATGGCCCTGTGGCTGGCCGGGGTGCGGTGGCGGCAGGGCGGCGCCGGGGCCGCCCTCGACCCGCTGCGCAGGCTGGCCGTCATTGCCGTCATCGCCGCGGCCATCGCGAGCACCACCTGGCTGCCGTTCGTGGTCCGGGCGGCCCGCAGTCCGGTCAGTAACTCCGGCAGCGCCCAGCACTACCTGCCGGCCGACGGCGCCGTCCTGACCTTCCCGATGCTGCAGTTCTCGCTGCTCGGGGCGGTCTGCCTGCTCGGCGCCCTGTGGCTGGTGGTGCGGGCCCGATCGTCAGTGCGGGCCGGCGCCCTTGCCGTCGGTGTGCTGGCCGTCTACCTGTGGTCGGTGCTGTCGATGCTGACCACGCTGGCGCGCACCACGCTGCTGTCGTTTCGGCTGCAGCCCACGTTGACCGTGCTGCTGGTGGCCGCGGGGGCGTTCGGCTTCGTCGAGGCGGTGCGGGCGCTGTCCGCGCGGGGCGGCGCCTGGGAAAAAGCGACCCTTCCCGTCGCCGCGGCCATCGGCCTGGCCGCCGCCATCGCGTTCAGTCAGGACATTCCCGACGTGCTGCGCCCGGACCTCACCATCGCCTACACCGACACCGACGGCAACGGCCAGCGCGGCGACCGGCGGCCCCCGAGCTCGGAGAAGTTCTACCCCGACATCGACCACACCATTGCGACCGTCACCGGCAGGCCGCGCGACCAGACCGTGGTGATGACCGCCGACTACAGCTTCCTGTCCTTCTATCCCTATTGGGGATTCCAGGGACTGACGTCGCACTACGCCAACCCGCTGGCCCAATTCGACCTGCGGGCCGCTCAGATCAAGAAGTGGTCCAAGCTCAAATCCGCCGACGAGCTCATCCACGCGCTCGACACCTGTCCCTGGCCGCCGCCCACGGTCTTCCTCATGCGGCGCGGCGCGAACGGCAACTACACGCTGCGGCTGGCCGAGGACGTGTATCCCAACCAGCCCAACGTCCGTCGCTACACCGTCGACCTGCGGGCCGCCCTCTTCGACAGCCCGCAGTTCGTGGTGCACAGCGCCGGTCCGTTCGTGGTGGCCATCCGCAAGCCCGCGATAAGCCGCTCATGAGCACCGACACCTCGCCGCACAGCGTCGAAGAACTAGCATCTAGCACCGTGACCGACACGGGAGCCAACCACCGGATCACTCGGTTGGTTGCCACCGTCGCCGGGCTGCTCGGGGCACTGCTCGCCATCGCCACCCCCCTGCTGCCGGTCAACCAGACCACCGCGCAGCTGAACTGGCCGCAGAACGGCGCCTTCGCGAGCGTCGACGCGCCGCTGATCGGGTACGTGGCCACCGACCTCAACATCACCGTGCCGTGCCAGGCCGCCGCCGGGCTGGCCGGCCCGGCGAACACCGGCAAGACGGTGCTGTTGTCGACGGTGCCCAAGCAGGCCCCCAAGGCCGTCGACCGCGGGCTGCTCATCCAGCGCGCCAACGACTATCTCGTGGTGGTGGTGCGCAACGTCGCGGTGGTGACCGCCCCACTCAGCCAGGTGCTCAGCCCCGCCTGCCAGCGGTTGACCTTCACCGCACACGCCGAGAAGGTCACCGCCGAATTCGTCGGGCTGACCCAGGGACCCAACGCGGAGCACCCCGGCTCGCCGCTGCGCGGGGAGAAGAGCGGCTACGACTTCCGGCCCCAGATCGTCGGTGTGTTCACCGATCTCAGCGGGCCGGCGCCGGCGGGCCTGAGCTTCTCGGCGACCATCGACACCCGATACAGCAGCAGCCCCACCCAGCTGAAGATGGCGGCGATGATCCTCGGCGTGGTGCTGACCGCCGCCGCCTTGGTCGCGCTGCACCTGCTCGACACCGCCGACGGTACCCGCCACCGCCGCTTCCTGCCGTCGCGCTGGTGGTCGGTCAGCGGGCTGGACGCGCTGGTCATCGCGGTGCTGGTGTGGTGGCAGTTCGTCGGCGCGAACACCTCCGACGACGGCTACATCCTGACCATGGCCCGGGTGTCCGAGCACGCCGGTTACATGGCCAACTACTACCGCTGGTTCGGCACGCCGGAGGCCCCCTTCGGCTGGTACTACGACCTGCTGGCGCTGTGGGCCCACGTCAGCACCGCCAGCATCTGGATGCGGCTGCCCACCCTGGCGATGGCGCTGACGTGCTGGTGGGTGATCAGCCGGGAGGTGATGCCGCGCCTGGGTCACGCCGTCAAACAGAACCGCGGCGCGGCGTGGACGGCGGCCGGCATGTTCCTGGCCGTGTGGCTGCCTCTCAACAACGGCCTGCGGCCCGAGCCGATCATCGCGCTGGGCATCCTGCTGACTTGGTGCTCGGTGGAGCGTGCGGTGGCCACCAGTCGGCTGCTGCCGGTGGCGGTCGCCTGCATCATCGGCGCGCTGACGCTGTTCTCCGGGCCGACGGGCATCGCCTCGATCGGTGCCCTGCTGGTCGCGATCGGGCCGCTGCGGACCATCCTGCACCGCCGGTCCAAACAGTTCGGCGCACTGCCGTTGGTCGCGCCCCTGTTCGCCGCGGTCACCGTCGCCGCCATCCTCATCTTCCGCGACCAGACCCTGGCCGGCGAGGTGCAGGCCAGCATGCTCAAGCGCGCCGTCGGGCCCAGCCTGAGCTGGTTCGACGAACACATCCGCTACGAGCGGCTGTTCATGGCCAGCCCCGACGGATCGGTCGCCCGCCGCTTCGCCGTCCTGGCGCTCCTCTTGGCGCTCGGCATCACGGTCGCGATGTCGTTGCGCAAGGGCCGGATTCCGGGCACGGCCGCCGGGCCGAGCCGCCGCATCCTGGGGATCACCATCATCTCGTTCATCGCGATGATGTTCACGCCTACCAAGTGGACCCACCACTTCGGCGTGTTCGCCGGGCTGGCCGGGTCGCTGGGTGCGCTCGCGGCGGTCGCTGTGACCGCGGTGGCGATGCGGTCCCGACGCAACCGCACCATGTTCGCCGCGGCGGTGCTGTTCCTGGTAGCCCTGTCGTTCGCCAGCGTCAACGGCTGGTGGTATGTCTCCAATTTTGGTGTGCCATGGTCGAATTCGTTCCCGGCATGGCATTACGCCTTCGCCACCGCGCTACTGGGGCTGACCGTCCTCGTGTTGCTGCTGGCGGCGTGGTTCCACTTCGTCGATCCCGACAACGGCGCGCCCAAAACCCGCCTGGGCACGCGAGTTGCCGGAATTGTCCAGTCCCCGTTGGCGATTGCGACCTGGGTGCTGGTGGTCTTCGAGGTGGCGTCGTTGACCCTGGCGATGACCGCCCAGTACCCCGCGTGGTCGGTGGGTCGCTCCAACCTCGAGGCGCTTACCGGCAAGTCCTGCGGCCTGGCCGAGGACGTGCTGGTGGAACAGGATCCCAACGCCGGCATGCTGTCCCCGGTGAGCGCCACGGCGGGCCCTGTAGTAGCACAAGCACTGGGGGCGGGCCTGTCGGAAGCCTTCACGCCCAACGGCATTCCGGCCGACGTCCGGGCCGACCCGGTGATGGAGCGGCCCGGTGACCGCAGCTTCATCAACGACGACAAGCTGGTCACCGGCGCGGAGGCCGGCACCGAGGGCGGCACCACCCCGGCGCCCGGAATCAACGGATCGGTCGCGCAGCTGCCCTACAACCTGGACCCGGCACGCACGCCCGTGCTCGGCAGCTGGCGCCCGGGCATCCAGGTGCCCGCCCATCTGCGATCGGGCTGGTACCGGCTGCCCGCCCGCGACGGCGCGCGGCCGCTGCTGGTGGTGAGCGCGGCCGGCCGTTTCGACCCCCGCGAGGTTCAGGTCCAGTGGGCGACCGACGACGAAGCGGCGGGCGGACACCCCGGCGGGTCGTTCCAGTTCGCCGACGTGGGGGCGTCGCCGGCGTGGCGCAACCTGCGGCTGCCGCTGTCGGCCATCCCCGCCAACGCCACCCAGATCCGGTTGGTCGCCGACGACGAAGACCTGGCCCCGCAGCACTGGATCGCGCTCACACCGCCGCGGATTCCGCAGCTGCGCACGCTGCAGGACGTGGTCGGCTCCAAAGACCCGGTGTTCTTGGACTGGCTGGTCGGCCTGGCGTTCCCCTGCCAGCGGCCGTTCGGCCACCAGAACGGCGTCGACGAGACCCCGAAATGGCGCATCCTGCCGGACCGTTTCGGTGCCGAAGCCAACTCGCCGGTGATGGACAACAACGGCGGCGGCCCACTGGGTGTCACCGAGCTGCTGGTGAAGGCGACGACCATGGCCACCTATCTGAAGGACGACTGGTCGCGCGACTGGGGCTCGCTGCAACGGTTGACGCCGTATTACCCCGAGGCCCAGCCCGCCCGGCTGCAGCTGGGGACGGCCACCCGCAGCGGCCTGTGGAATCCCGCGCCGCTGCGCAAGACCTAGGCAGGGGGCGGCGATGACGACCGACCTGATGAGCATGGCCCGCGCCGAGCGGGCCGACCTGGCGGACTTTCTCGCAACGCTGACGCCGCAGCAGTGGGACGCACCCAGCTTGTGCGCGGGCTGGACGGTCAAAGACGTTGTGGCGCACATGATCAGCTACGAAGAGCTCGGCGCGCTGGGGCTGCTCGAGCGTTTCGCGAAGGGCCGGATCGTGCGGGCCAACCAGGTGGGCGTCGACGAGTTCGCCCACCTCAGCGCCCAACAGCTGCTCGACTATCTGCGCACTCACCTCCAACCACGCGGGCTGACAGCCGGTTTCGGCGGAATGATCGCACTCGTCGACGGCACCATCCACCACCAAGACATCCGCCGCGCGCTGGGAAGGCCGCGCACCGTCCCCGCCGATCGGCTCGAGCGGGTCCTCGCCCTGGTGCCCGGCAACCCCCGGCTCGGCGCCGGCCGCCGCATCCGGGGCCTGCGCCTGCGCGCCACCGACGTCGACTGGAAACACGGCCGGGGATCGGAGGTCACCGGGCCCGGCGAGGCGCTCCTCATGGCGATGACCGGACGGACCGCGGCCCTCGCCGACCTCGCCGGCCCCGGGCTGCAGACGCTGGCCGCGCGGCTCGCCCGCTGAGCCTGCGCGGGCCGCCGCACGGCCCCGCGTCCTCAGCGGACCAAGCAGCTTCGCTTACCATCGAGCCTCGTGTCCCCCGACGGTAATCAGCAATCGCAGCGGATCCCACGGTTGGTGGCCGCCGTCGCCGGGATCGTCGGACTGCTGTTGTGCGCACTCGTCCCGCTGCTCCCGGTCAGACAAACCACCGCGACGGTGCTGTGGCCCCAGGGCATCGTGGACGGGCACGTCACCCAGGTCACCGCTCCCCTGGTGTCCGGCGCGCCGCGCGCGCTGGACATCTCCGTCCCGTGCGCGGCGATCGCCACCCTGCCCGCCGGCGGCGGCCTGGTGATCTCGACGCTGCCCGCCGGAGGCGTCGACGCCGGCAAGAACGGCCTGTTCGTGCGCGCCGACAAGGACTCGGTGGTGGTCGCATTCCGCGACACCGTCGCCGCCGCGCCGCCGCGGCCCGCCGTCGCCGGCGGTGCCTGCAGCGTGCTGCACGCCTGGGCCGACGCCGGCGGCACGGGAGCGGAGTTCGTCGGCATCCCCGGCGCCTCGGGAAGACTCTCCACGGACAAGAAGCCGCAGGTCGGCGGGATCTTCACCGACCTGAAAGTGCCCGCCCAGCCCGGGCTGTCGGCCCGGGTCGACATCGACACCCGGTTCATCACCTCCCCCACCGCCGTCAAGCTGCTGGCCATGGCCGTGGGCACCCTGGCCGTCCTGACGGCCGTCATCGCGCTGGCGGCGCTCGACCGGCGCAGCCGCGGCGGGGGCACGCTGGTGAACTGGCGGTCGCCGATCGCTTGGCTCTCCCGTTACCGCCCCCGGGCGCGGTGGAGTTCGTGGCGCCGCGTCGGGGTCGCAACCTGGATCGCCGACGCCGGGGTGATCGCGACGCTACTGCTCTGGCACGTCATCGGCGCCACGTCGTCCGACGACGGCTACAACCTGACCATCGCCCGCGTCGCCCCGAAGGCCGGCTACATCGCCAACTACTACCGCTACTTCGGCGCGACGGACGCGCCGTTCGACTGGTACCTGGGGCTGCTGTCCAGGTTGGCGTCGGTGAGCACCGCCGGCGTGTGGATGCGGTTGCCCGCCACGCTGGCCGGCATCGCCTGCTGGTTGGTGATCAGCCATTGCGTCCTGCGCAGGCTCGGCCCGGGGAGGGGCGGCCTGGCCGCGAACCGGGTGGCGGTCTTCACCGCGGGTGCGGTGTTCCTGGCCGCCTGGTTGCCGTTCAACAACGGGCTGCGGCCCGAGCCGCTGATCGCGCTCGGCGTGTTGACCACCTGGATGCTGGTCGAACGCGCCATCGCGCTGCAACGCCTGGCCCCGGCCGCGGTCGCCATCTTCGTCGCGATGCTCACCGCGACGCTCGCGCCGCAGGGCCTGATCGCCGTCGCCGCGCTGCTGACCGGGTCGAGGGCGATCGCCCAGACGATCCGGCGGCGCCGGGCGACCGACGGGCTCCTTGCACCGCTGGCCGTGCTGGCGGCGTCGCTGTTCCTGATCACCGTCGTGGTCTTCCGCAGTCAGACGCTGGCAGCAGTCGCGGAGTCGGCGCGCATCAAGTACAAGGTCGGGCCGACGATCGCCTGGTACCAGGACTGGCTTCGGTACTACTTCCTCACGGTGGAGTCCAACCCCGACGGGTCCATGTCCAGGCGATTCGCGGTGCTGGTTCTTTTCCTGTGCCTGTTCGGGATGCTGGTCATCCTGCTGCGCCGCGGCCGGGTCCCAGGGGTGGCCAGCGGCCCGGCGTGGCGGTTGATCGGCACCACGGCCCTCGGCCTGTTGCTGTTGACGTTCACCCCAACCAAGTGGGCCGTTCAGTTCGGCGCCTTCGCCGGACTGGCCGGCGCGCTGGGCGCGGTCACCGCGTTCGCGCTCGCCCGGATCGGCCTGCACAACCGACGCAACCTGACGCTGTACGTGACCGCGCTGCTGTTCGTGCTGGCGTGGGCCACCTCCGGCATCAACGGCTGGTTCTACGTCGGCAACTACGGGGTGCCGTGGTACGACATCCAGCCGGTGATCGCGAGCCATCCGGTGACGTCGATGTTCCTGACCTTGTCCATCCTCACCGGGCTGCTGGCCGCATGGCAGCACTTCCGCATGGACTACGCCGGCCACACCGAGGTCGAGGACAACCGGCGCAACCGCGTGCTGGCGTCGACCCCGCTGCTGGTGGTCGCGAGCATCATGGTGGTCGGCGAAGTCGCCTCGCTGACCAAGGGCGCGGTGTTCCGCTACCCGCTTTACACCACCGCCAAGGCCAACCTCACCGCGATCACTGGGGTTTTTGCGGGGACTACCCCGCAGAGCTGCGCCATGGCCGACGACGTGCTGACCGAGCCCGACCCCAATGCCGGCATGCTGCAGCCTGCGCCCGGGCAGACCTTCGGCCCCGACGGCCCGCTCGGCGGTCTCACCCCGGTCGGCTTCAAACCAGACGGCGTCGGCGATGACCTGAGGTCGTATCCGGTGGTGACCAAGCCTGGCGTGGTGAATTCCGACGCGTCACCCAACAAGCCCAACGCGGCGATGAGCGACTCGGCGGGCACGGCCGGCGGGAAAGGCCCGGCCGGCGTCAACGGCTCGCACGCGGCGCTGCCGTTCGGCCTCGACCCGGCCCGCACCCCGGTGATGGGCAGCTACGGCGAGAACTCGCTGGCCGCCACGGCCACCTCCGCGTGGTATCAGCTGCCCCCGCGCACGCCGGACCGCCCGATCGTCGTGGTGTCGGCGTCCGGCGCGATCTGGTCCTACAAAGAGGACGGCACCTTCACCTACGGGCAGTCGCTGAAATTGCAGTGGGGCGCCACCCGTCCCGACGGCACCACGCAGCCGCTGGGCGAGGTGCAGCCGATCGACATCGGCCCCGAGCCGGCGTGGCGCAATCTCCGGTTCCCGCTGACCTGGGCGCCGCCCGAGGCCAACGTGGCGCGCATCGTCGCCTACGACCCGAACCTGAGTTCGGATCAGTGGTTCGCGTTCACGCCGCCGCGGGTGCCGGTGCTGGAAACCCTGCAGCAGCTGATGGGGTCGCGCACGCCCGTGCTGATGGACATCGCGACGGCGGCGAACTTCCCGTGCCAGCGGCCGTTCTCAGAACACCTCGGCGTTGCCGAACTTCCGCAGTACCGCATCCTGCCCGATCACAAGCAGACGGCGTCGTCGTCGAACGGGTGGGAGGCCAGCGAGGCCGGTGGCCCGTTCCTGGTCACCCAGGCGATGCTGCGTACCTCGACGGTCTCGACGTATCTGCGTGGCGACTGGTATCGCGACTGGGGATCCGTGGAGCAGTACTTCCGGCTGGTGCCGGCCGACCAGGCGCCGGACGCCGTGATCGAACAGGGTGTGATGACAGTGCACGGCTGGAGCCGGCAGGGACCGATTCGGGCACTCCCATGAGCGTGACGACGGCCGGTAAGGACGTGCGGACGACGCGCTGGGTGGCGACCATCGCCGGCCTGATCGGGTTCGTGTTGTCGGTGGCGACCCCGCTGTTACCGGTCGTGCAGACCACCGCGACCCTCAACTGGCCGCAGAACGGCGGACTGAATAGCGTTACCGCGCCGCTGATTTCGCTGACCCCGGTCGACGTCACCGCAACCGTGCCCTGCGCTGCGGTGCGCGCCCTGCCACCCGAGGGCGGCGTGGTGTTGAGCACGGCGCCCAAGAAGGGCAAGGACGCCGCGCTCAACGCGCTGTTCGTCGTCGTCAACGGCAAGCGTGTGGACGTCACCGACCGCAACGTGGTGATCGCCAGCGCGCCTCGCGATCAGGTCGAAGGAGCCGCAGGTGCCCCCGGCTGTTCCAGAATCGAGATCAGCTCGACGAAGGCGGGCGCCTTCGCCACCTTTGTCGGACTGAAGGATTCGGCGGGCAGACCGATCAGCGGCGGTTTCCCGGACCCGAACCTGCGGCCGCAGATCGTGGGGGTGTTCACCGATCTCAGCGGCCCGGCCCCGCCGGGTCTGAAGTTCTCGGCGACCATCGACACCCGCTTCTCCACCACACCGACGACGCTGAAGCTGGCCGCGATGGTGCTGGCGATCGTGTCGACCATCGTCGCGCTGGTCGCGCTGTGGCGCCTCGACCAGTTGGACGGCCACCGCATGCGCCGCCTCATCCCCGCGAACTGGCGCACGTTCACCCTGGCAGACGTCGTGGTGATCTTCGGCTTTGTGCTCTGGCACGTGATCGGAGCGAACTCGTCGGACGACGGCTACATCCTGGGCATGGCCCGGGTCGCCGACCATGCGGGCTACATGTCGAACTACTTCCGCTGGTTCGGCAGCCCCGAGGACCCCTTCGGCTGGTACTACAACTTGCTGGCGCTGATGACCCACGTCAGCGACGCCAGCCTGTGGATGCGGCTGCCCGACCTCATCGCGGGCATTCTGTGCTGGCTGCTGCTCTCGCGTGAGGTGCTCCCCCGGCTGGGTCCGGCCGTGGCCGGCAGCAAGGCCGCGAACTGGGCCGCCGGGATGGTGCTGCTGACCGCATGGATGCCCTTCGACAACGGCCTGCGCCCCGAGCCGATCATCGCCCTCGGTTCGCTGGTCACTTATGTGCTGATCGAGCGCTCGATGCGTTACAGCAGGCTGACGCCCGCCGCGCTGGCGGTCATCACCGCGGCGTTCACGCTCGGCGTCCAGCCCACCGGGTTGATCGCGGTCGCCGCGCTGGTCGCCGGTGGTCGCCCGATCCTGCGCATCCTGGTGCGCCGCCACCGGCTGGTCGGCACGCTGCCCCTGGTGGCCCCGATGCTGGCGGCCGGCACCGTGATCCTGACCGTGGTGTTCGCCGACCAGACGCTGGCAACGGTGTTGGAGGCCACCAGGATTCGCACCGCCATCGGGCCCAGCCAGGCCTGGTACACCGAGAACCTGCGCTACTACTACCTGATCCTGCCCACCGTGGACGGCTCGCTCTCGCGCCGCTTCGGCTTCCTGATCACGGCGCTGTGCCTCTTCACCACCCTGTTCATCATGTTGCGGCGCAAGCGAGTTCCCGGCGTCGCCCGCGGACCGGCCTGGCGTTTGATGGGCGTCATCTTCGGCACCATGTTCTTCCTGATGTTCACCCCGACCAAGTGGGTGCACCATTTCGGCCTGTTCGCGGCGGTGGGCGCCGCGATGGCCGCGCTGACGACGGTGCTGGTGTCGCATGAGGTGCTGCGCTGGTCGCGCAACCGGATGGCGTTCCTGGCGGCGGTGTTGTTCATCCTGGCGCTGTGTTTCGCCACCACCAACGGCTGGTGGTACGTCTCCAGCTACGGCGTGCCGTTCAACAGCAGCATGCCGAAGGTCGGCGGAATCACAATCAGCACAATATTTTTCGCGCTGTTCGCGATCGCCGCGGTGTACGCGGCGTGGCTGCACTTCGCCGACACCGGCCATGGCGAGGGCCGGTTGGCGCGTGCAGCGACGGCGGCGCCCATCCCCATTGCCGCGGGCTTCATGGCGCTGGTGTTCGTCGCGTCCATGGTGGCCGGCATCGTGCGTCAGTACCCCACCTACTCCAACGCCTGGGACAACCTGCGCGAGTTCAGCGGGGGATGCGGGCTGGCCGACGACATTCTCGTCGAGCCCGACAGCAACGCGGGCTTCATGGCGGCCCTGCCCGGCAACTGGGGTCCGCTGGGCCCCCTGGGTGGCGTCAACCCCACCGGCTTCACCCCCAACGGCGTGCCGGACCGCACCCTGGCCGAGTCGGTCAAGGAGACGTCAGTGCCGCAGCCCGGCACCGACTACGACTGGGACGCGCCGCTCAAGCTCACGGCGCCGGGCATCAACGGGTCCACCGTGCCGCTGCCCTACGGGCTCAACCCCGATCAGGTTCCGCTGGCCGGCAGCTACACCACCGGCGCACAGCAGCAGAGCAAGCTGACCTCGGCGTGGTATCAGCTGCCGAAGCCCGACGCCGCGCACCCGCTGGTGGTGGTGACCGCCGCGGGCACCATCTCCGGCAACAGCATCCTGCATCACCACACCAACGGGCAGACCGTGGAATTGGAAATCGGCAGGCCCGGCCCCGGCGGCGCCGTGCTGCCCGCCGGACGGCTGGTGCCCTACGACCTCTACGGCGAGCAGCCGAAGGTATGGCGCAACCTGCGCTTCCCCCGCGCCCAGATCCCCGCCGACGCGGTCGCGGTGCGGGTGGTCGCCGAGGACCTGTCCCTGACGCCGGATGACTGGATCGCGCTGACCCCGCCGCGGGTGCCGGAGCTGCGCTCGTTGCAGGAGTACGTCGGCTCGACACAGCCGGTGCTGATGGACTGGGCGGTCGGGCTGGCCTTCCCGTGCCAGCAGCCGATGCTGCACGTCAACGGCGTCACCGAGATCCCCAAGTTCCGCATCACGCCGGACTACAACGCCAAGAAGCAGGACACCGACACCTGGCAGGACGGCGTGAACGGCGGCCTGCTGGGCATCACCGACCTGCTGCTACGGGCCCACGTGATGTCGACTTACCTGTCCCACGACTGGGGGCGGGACTGGGGATCGCTGCGCAAGTTCGACACCGTCGCCGACGCCACGCCCGCGACGCTCGACCTGGGCACCGCGACCCGCAGCGGGTGGTGGTCCCCGGGACCAATCCGAATTAAGCCCTAGCGGCCTTTATCGGATTCGAGCCGTAATTCGTCAGCCGCCAAATAAAGCGCGGAAATTGACGATCTAGTAATTGTTTGCAAAAAACGTTTGATTTCACCGCGCCCGGGTTAATACCTATTCCGCTGTGATCCACTTCACACCGGAACAATAGGTGGCCCCATGAGCGTGCTGAGAAGGCTGGGAACATGTGCGGCGGTGACCATCGCGGCGAGCGCCCCGGCGGTGACGTTCGAAATCACCGCGGCGGCCGCCGACGGCGGCACCACGGTGGCCCTGGACAACTATTTGCGGCGTTGCGATTTCAGCCGCGTCGGAGTGGCGCCGAAGGTGCCCAGCCCAATGCTCGGCACCGGTTCCGCCCTGATCAATACCTCCGGGTCGAGGGCGGTCGCGGAGGTGCATCTGTACGACGAGCCCGAGCCCGGAACCCACTTCGACGTCGGGCTCATCCAGATGCCGCGACCGGCGTCGAGCACCTGCGGACCGGGCGACCCCGGCACCGCGTTCTCCGGCATGGACATCGACGGGGCGGGCAACGGCACGGCGACCGTGCAAGACACCATTCGGCCCGGCACGACGGGCGTGTGGGTGATTATCGAGCGGCGAAACGGAAACTCGCAGAATCCGGCGGAGTTTTACACCTCCGAGTTCGTCGCGCCGGTATAGCCGCCGTCCCGCCATCACTTCGGTCCCGCCGACGCAGGCCAAAAGTCCCTATCTCGGCGCCTCGGTCAAGTGCTCCGATAATGGGGATCGCCGAATGACCGGCGGAGGATGAGAGGCACGGCCATGAACGACTCACCACAATCACAGACCGCGACGCGCTTTTTCTCGCGTGTGCTCGGCCCCTTCCTCGTCATCGTCGACGTGACGGCGGTGGCGCGCGCCTCGGACATGCAGTCGCTGCTGTCACAGTTCGAGGCGAATTCGATGTGGACCTTCGTGACGGGCGCCTTCATCTTGCTGGTCGGCCTGAGCATCGTTGCCGCGCACCGAAGCTGGAAAGGCGCCGCGGCCGCCATCGTTTCCCTGCTCGGCTGGCTGATCGTGCTGCGCGGGGTGCTGCTGGTGGCCTTTCCCCGGTTCTTCGCGTCGCTGGCGGATGACATGATCGGCGCGCAGGCCTGGTGGATCACGCTCTGCGTGATCTTCGCCCTCGTCGGCCTGTACCTCACCTACGTCGGCTGGGCACCCGCACCGCAGCGGCCGACATCGCAAGCGGCAGCGGCGAATCCGGATCTGCCGCGAGCCGCGTGAACAACGAAGGATCGCCGCCGCACCGGCCAACCGCGGGGGAGGGCTCGGAGGAGCTGACCGGTGACATGGGCGCCGCCGTAACCGCCGAGTTCGACGCGCCGGTAACCGCCGCTGCCGAAGCGGCGGTCGAGAACAGGCCGGCGTTGAGCCCGGGCTCCGCGATGCTGGTCGTCACGCGCGGGCCCAACACCGGGTCACGGTTCGCCTTGACCCAGCCCGTCATGTCGGCGGGCCGGCACCCGGAAAGCGACATCTACCTCGACGACATCACGGTCAGCCGTCGGCATGCCGAATTCCTCAGCGAGGGCGGCCAATTCCGCATCGTCGACGTGGGCAGCATGAACCACACGTATCTCAACCGCGAGGCCGTCGACTCCGCCGTGCTGGCCGACGGCGACGAAATCCAGCTCGGCAGGGTGCGTCTGCTTTTCCTCGCCAACGCGTAGCGTCTGTGCCATGAGCGACTACGCCGTTGAGGCGGTGGATCGGTTGCCCTTCGCCACCGAGGAAAAGGCCCAGCGCTACCGGACCGAGAGCTACCGCGGGGCCGTGGGTCTCAACTGGTACCTCACCGACCCCACCCTGCAGTTCACCATGGCGTACTACCTGCAGCCCGACGAGCTGAGGGTCATAGAGCCGCACCTGGCGCGCATGGGCGAGCTGATGGGCGGACCGATCGCGAGATGGGCCGAGGAGACCGACCGCAACCCGCCCCGGCTCGAGCGGTACGACCGCTGGGGCCACGACATCAGCCAGGTCGTCATGCCGGCCTCCTTCACCCAGTCCAAGCGCGCCGTCCTGGACGCCCAGCAGGCCCTGCGCAACGATGCGCGGGCCGCCAAAGTCAGCTCGGGTCTGGGCCTGTTCGCGTCGAACTATCTACTCAACCAGGCCGATATCGGGATGGGCTGCGCACTCGGCACGGGCGGCGGCATGGTCCAGTCGCTGGTGGCCGCCTACGCGCCCGCCGACGTACGCGAGCACGTGCTGGCCAAATTCGCCTCCGGCGAGTGGGCGGGCGAGACGGCGCAACTACTGACCGAACGCACCGGCGGCTCGGACCTGGGCGCGTTGGAGACCACCGCGACCCGCGCAGGTGACGCCTGGATTCTCAACGGCTTCAAGTGGTTTGCCTCCAACTGCGCCGGCGAAGCGTTCGTCGTGCTGGCCAAACCGGAGGGAGCGCCCGACTCGACGCGCGGCGTCGCCAACTTCCTGGTGCTGCGCACCCGCCGCGACGGGTCGCGCAACGGGGTGCGGGTGCGCCGCCTCAAGGACAAGCTCGGCACCCGGTCTGTGGCCTCCGGTGAGGTGGAATTCGTTGACGCCGAGGCGTTTCTGCTGTCCGGCGAACCCACCGGGGGGGCGGGCCCGTCCGACGGCAAGGGGCTGGGCCGCATGATGGAGCTGACCAACGCCGCGCGCCTGGGTATCGCCCTGTTCGGGCTCGGCAACGCGCGCCGCGCCCTGGTCGAGTCGCTGTGTTACGCCCGGCGGCGGCACGCGTTCGGCGGCGCGCTCATCGACAAGCCGCTGATGCGGCGCAAGCTGGCCGAGATGATCGTCGATGTCGAAGCCGCGCAGGCAATGGTTTTCGACGGCACCGGCGCCACCAACCACCGCCAGCCGCGCGGCATGCGGCAGCGCATCGCGGTCCCGGTCACCAAGCTCAAGGCCTGCCGGCTCGGGATCACCGCGGCGTCCGATGCCATCGAAATCCATGGCGGCAACGGCTATATCGAGACCTGGCCGGTGGCCCGGCTGCTGCGCGACGCGCAGGTCAACACCATCTGGGAGGGACCCGACAACATCCTCTGCCTGGACGTGCGGCGCGGCATCGAGCAGACCCGCGCGCACGAGGCGTTGCTGGCGCGGCTGCGCGACGCGGTCTCGGTGTCCGACGACGACGACACCACCCGGCTGGTCGCCGGGCGCATCGAGGACCTGGACGCAGCGATCAGCGCCTGGTCCAAACTGGACCACGACGTGGCCGAGGCGCGGCTCTTCCCGCTGGCCCAATTCATGGGTGACGTCTACGCGGGCGCGCTACTCACCGAGCAGGCCGCCTGGGAACGCGCGACCCGCGGCGGGGAGCGCAAGGCGCTGGTCGCCCGGCTCCACGCGCAGCGGTATCTCGCCGACCGCGGAGCGCTGCGCGGCATCGACGCCGACCGTGACGAGGCGCTCGAGCGCTTCGACGAACTGGCCGACGGCGCGCTGACGGGTTACGCGCTCACTTGACGGCGTCGAGCAGTTCGGTGGTGGCCTCCCACAGCCGCGCTTCACGCTGACGATCCTGCGCGAACGGTTTCACCTGGCGCTCTTGGGTTTTGACGACGAACGCGCCGTCGCGCAGATGCGCCCACCGGCCGTCGAGCACGATCGATGCCAGCGCGGGGCCAGACCGGCGCGGGGCAGACACCCCAGGGATTCGCTCGATGACGCGCCCCACCTGCTGCATGGCGGGACCATGGGCCCTGCTCAGCCCGGTGCCCGGCATGAATCCCGGCTCGAACACCGTCACGTTGACTCCGTCGGGGGCGCGCCGTTGCAGTTCGTGCGCGTAATACAGGAGGGCGAGTTTCGAGTTGGAATAGGCGATCCCAGATTGCTCGAACGTCGACGGTGTGTCCGCGGGGGTGGGCCGGGCCTGCTCCAGCGGATCGCGCCAGCGCGCCGGCGGGACGCGCAGCCACCGGCGAAACACGTTCTGGTGGTAGGTGTTCGAGCCGACGAGCACCACGCGGGCCGGCACGGAGAACGAGCCCAGCAGGTCCCCGATGAGCTGCGCATGCG
>NZ_LZKD01000149.1:0-14354 GCF_001668695.1 Mycobacterium sp. E2497 | reverse complement strand
CAGGTCAGGTAGCGGCGGTCATCCTCGGTGAGCAGCGGACCCAGATGCAGCGCGGCGGCGGGCTGCTCGACATCGAGGTGCACCACCACCGTGGTGTGCTGCCCGTGCGGCCGGCGGGCCGCCTCGGCATCCCACCCGGTCTCGACCAGGCGCATGAACGCCTCGACGGTGCCCGGCAGTGGCGGTGCGATCTCCGCTGGGATGTCGTCGTTGTCGCGGTCGTGTTTCCATTCGGCGATCAGCGCATCCCGATGAGAGGCCAAGGCGGCGTCGAACTTCGCCGCGTCCACGTGCGGCAGCCTGATGCGCCAGCAGGTGAACTCCTCATCAGCGGTCTTGGTGATCGCCGGCTGCGGTTGCGGCCGAGTCTGAGGTTCGGGTCGCGGTTCCAGCTTGACCGCGGTACGCAGCTGGTTGACCGTGGCGACCCGCGCCAACTGCGCGTAATGCTCATCAGACCCCTCACCCGCTTGCGCGGCGATGACCCCGACCTGATCCAGCGACAGCCGACCCTCCCGCAGGCCCTGGGCACACCGCGGAAACTCCTGCAGCCGGTGTGCCACGGTGCTAATCGTGTGGGCATTCGCCGACGACAAGCCCAGCTTCCAGGCCACCAACGCCGCCACCGAGCGCGCACCCGTGACACCACAGAGCTCGTCGCGATCCAACTCAGCGACGATCTCCACGATGCGCCCATCAATCGCATTGCGCTGACCCGCCAACTCCGCCAACTCCTCGAACAACCCATCCAGGCGCTCGGCAGGGGTAACTGCAGCCGGAGGCGAGGCGGTAAAAGACATAACCACATCATCGCAGCGACCACCGACAAATTTCGGCTGTCTCCGGGGCGACGGTCGTCAGCCACCAAGCCAGGCAGCCTGATTGGCCACCAGACGCCCCACCGTCGCTATGGCTCAACGCCCGCGCCTCGAGTGTGCGCCCAGGGCTTTGACTGTGCGGACAGGGCGGTGATCGTCGGCGTGTCGCCGCCCTGACGGCACACGCAAAGCCGTGAGCTCCCACTCAGTGCCCGCGCTGCGCCAGCGCCCGCAGGAAGAACGTCAGGTTCGCGGGCCGCTCGGCCAGGCGGCGCATGAAGTAGCCGTACCACTGGGTGCCGAACGGCACGTAAACGCGGACCCGGTTGCCGGAGTCGGCGAGCCGTCGCTGCTCCCCATCGCGGATGCCGTACAGCATCTGATACTCGAAATCCGTTGTATCCCGACCCACTTCGCGGGCCAGCGCGGGCACCTCCTCGATGATCGCCGGGTCGTGGGAAGCCACCATGGGGTAGCCCGAACCGGCCATCAACACCCGCAGGCAACGCAGGTAGGAATCGGTCACCGCGGCGGGGTCGCGATAGGCCACCGCCGCCGGTTCGTCGTAGGCGCCCTTGCACAACCGGATTCGCGCCCCGGCGTCGGCGAATTCCCGGCAATCGCCCAACGTGCGCCGCAGGTAGGCCTGCAACGCCACGCCCAGCCAAGAGAAGTCGTTCCGCAGATCGCGCACGATCGCCAGCGTGGAGTCCGTCGTCGTGTGGTCCTCGGCGTCCACCGTCACCCACACGCCGGCGCGCTGCGCCGCTTCGCAGATCGCGAAGGCGTTCTCCCGGGCGATCTTCTCACCGTCGCGACCCAGCGCCTGCCCCAGGGCCGACAGCTTCAGCGACACCTCGAGCGGCCGGTCGGCCGCGTCATCGCCGAACCGGGCCAGCCGGTCGATCAGGTCCCGATACACCGCCACCGCCGAGTTGGCGGCGCCGGCGTCGGTGACGTCTTCACCGAGGTAGTCGAGGCTGACGCACCGGCCCGAACCACGAAGCGCCGCAACGCTGCCCAGCGCGCTGTCGATGGTCTCGCCGGGAACGAAGCGGTGCACCACCCGACGGGTGATGGGCAGGCCTTCGGCGGCCCGGCGCAATCCCGGTCGCCGGCTGGCGGCCATGATCGCCGGGCGCAGCGTGCTGGCGAACACGCCGGTCATCACTCGGCCGCCATGTGCGGGTAGGTATGGTGGGTCGCCGGGACGAACGTCTCCTTGATGGTGCGGGCCGACGTCCAGCGCAACAGGTTCAGCACCGAGCCGGCCTTGTCGTTGGTGCCCGAGCCACGCGAACCACCGAACGGCTGGCGCCCGACGACCGCGCCCGTGGGTTTGTCGTTGACGTAGAAGTTCCCGGCGGCGAAGCGCAGGCGCTCCTGCGCGGCCAGCACCGCCCCGCGATCATCGGCGATGACCGCGCCCGTCAGCGCGTACCGCGAGCCACCGTCGATCACGCCGAGGATGCGTTGGTAGTCGTCGTCGGGGTACACGTGCACCGAAAGCAGCGGACCGAAATACTCGGTGGCGAACGACTCGTCGGCCGGGTCGTCGGACAGCAGCACCGTGGGACGTACGAAATAGCCGACGCTGTCGTCGTATTCGCCGCCCACCGCGATGGTGACGTGGGCGGCGCTCTTCGCCCGCTCGATCGCCTCGACGTTCTTGGCGAACGCCCGCTCGTCGATCAGCGCCCCGCCGTAGTTGGTCAGGTCGGTGACGTCGCCGTAGCGCAGCGCGGCGGTCTGGCCCAGGAAGTCGTCGCCGATGCGCCGCCACACCGAGTGCGGGATGAACGCCCGCGACGCCGCCGAGCATTTCTGGCCCTGGTAGTCGAACGCACCGCGAATCAGCGCGGTGCGCAGCACATCCGGCCGCGCCGAAGGGTGCGCCACCACGAAGTCCTTGCCGCCGGTCTCGCCGACCAGCCGCGGATAGCTGTGGTAGCGACCGATATTGGCGCCCACCTGCTGCCACAGGCGCTGGAAGGTGCCGGTGGACCCGGTGAAGTGGATGCCGGCCAGCCGCGGGTCGGCCAGCGCAACGTCGGACACCGCGAACCCGTCGCCGGTGACGAGGTTGATGACGCCGGGCGGCAGCCCCGCGGCCTCCAGCAGCCGCATGGTCAGGTAGGCCGACAGGGTCTGCGTGATCGACGGCTTCCACACGACGGTGTTGCCCATCAGCGCCGGCGCGGTCGGCAGGTTGCCCGCTATGGAGGTGAAGTTGAACGGCGTGATGGCGTAGACGAATCCGTCGAGCGGGCGATAGTCACTGCGATTCCATTCGCCGGGCCCGCTGATCGGCTGCTGCGCCAGGATCTGGCGCGCGAACTCCACGTTGAAGCGCCAGAAGTCGACCTGCTCGCAGGGCGAGTCGATCTCGGCCTGGTAGACGGACTTGGATTGGCCCAGCATGGTCGCGGCGGCGATCTTCTCCCGCCACGGCCCGGCCAGCAGGTCCGCGGCGCGCAGGAACACCGCCGCGCGCTCGTCGAAAGGCATTGCCGCCCAGGCGGGTTTCGCGGCCATGGCGGCGTCGATCGCCGCCGCCGCGTCGGCGTGCACGGCGTTGGTCAGGGTGCCCAGCGTGGCGGCGTGCCGGTGCGGTTGGACGACGTCGATGCGATCACCGTCGCCCATCCGGTGTCTGCCGCCGATGACGTGCGGGAGGTCGATCGGGTGGTCGGCCAGCGCGGCCAGCTCGGCACGCAGCCGGTCGCGTTCCGGGGATTGCGGCGCGTAGTCGTGGACCGGCTCGTTGGCCGGCAGCGGCACCTGGGTTATCGCGTCCATGCCGCCAGGATCCTCGCCGCGGCGCCCCACGGAATTAGCCGATCGGACAGCATGGTCGCCCTCTGATAGTACGATCGGACAATGGCCGGTGTGGGGCTGGGTCAGCTGTTGTTGGCGCTGGACGCGACGCTGGTCAGCCTGGTCGAAGCGCCGCGGGGCCTGGATCTTCCGGTGACTTCCGCCGCGCTGATCGACGGCGACGACGTGCGGCTCGGACTCGCGGCGGCCGTGGGGTCGTCCGACGCGTTCTTCCTGCTGGGGGTCGCCGACGACGAGGCGCTGCGCTGGGTGAGCAAGCAGGCCCGCGAGCGGGTGCCGGTGGCGGTCTTCGCCAAGGAACCCTCGAACGCCTTGGTGAATGCGGCGGTGGGGGCCGGCTCGGCGGTGGTCGCCGTCGAACCGCGGGCCCGCTGGGAACGGCTCTATCAGTTGGTCAGTCACGTGCTCGAGCATCACGGCGACCGCGCCGACGAGACCGAGGACTCGGGCACCGACCTGTTCGGCTTGGCGCAGTCGCTGGCCGATCGCATCCACGGCATGGTCAGCATCGAGAACGCCCAGTCGCACGTGTTGGCGTATTCGGCCTCCAACGACGAAGCCGACGAGCTGCGCCGCCTGTCCATCCTGGGCCGGGCGGGGCCGCCCGCGCATCTCGAATGGATCGGCCAGTGGGGCATTTTCGATGCGCTGCGGGCCGGCGATCAGGTGGTGCGCGTGGCCGAACGTCCCGAGTTGGGCCTGCGGCCGCGGCTGGCCGTCGGGATCTACCAGCCCGCGTTGGACGCGCGGCGACCGCCGACGTTCGCCGGCACCATCTGGGTGCAGCAGGGCTCGCAGCCGTTGGCCGATGACGCCGAGCAGATGCTGCGCGGTGCGGCGGTGCTCGCCGCGCGGATCATGGCGCGGTTGGCGGCGCGGCCGTCCACGCACGCGCGGCGGGTGCAGCAGCTGCTGGGCCTGATCGACGGCGAACCCGACCCGGCCGCCGTCGCGCGCGAACTCGGCGTCACCCCCGACGGCGACGCGGCGCTGATCGGCTGGGACACCGCCGACGCCGCGGCCGACGGCACGCCCCGCCAGGCGCGGTTGGCCGACGTGATGGCGTTGAGCGCCAGCGCCTTTCGGAGCGATGCCCAGGTGGCCTCGCGCGGATCGCGGATCTATGTGCTGCTGCCCCAGACGCAGACCCGTTCGGTCAACTCGTGGGTGCGCGGCACCGTCGCGGCGATGCGCGCCGAGCTCGGGGTGCAGTTGCGGGCCGCCATCGCCGCTCCCGTCACCGGCCTGGCCGGGATCGCCGCGGCGCGCGCCGAACTGGACCGCGTGCTGGACAGCGCTGCGCGCCATCCGGTTTCGATGCCACAGGTGACGTCGCTGGCCGAGGCGCGCACCACCGTCCTGCTCGACGAGATCCTGGCCCTGGTCGGCCGCGAAGACCGGCTGGTCGATCCGCGCATCGCCGAGCTGCGCGCCCGGGAACCGGTGCTGGCCGAGACCCTGCGGGTGTATCTGGACGACTTCGGCGACGTCGCGGCCGCCGCGCGGTCGCTGCACGTGCATCCCAACACCGTTCGCTACCGCGTGCGCCGCATCGAGAGGTTGTTGTCGACGTCGTTGGCCGATCCCGAGGTGCGGCTGCTGTTTTCGGTGGGCTTGCGACTGCCGGGTGGGCCCCGGGGCGAGGCGGTAACCTAACGCGCATGCAGAACGCGTCCGTGGTCGCCCTGCTGCGTGAACGCGCCGGGCTCCAGCCCGACGACGTGGCGTTCCGCTACACCGACTACGAGCAGGATTGGGCGGGCGTCACCGAGGCGTTGACGTGGGCGCAGCTGTACCGGCGGACGCTGAACGTCGCGCACGCGGTCAGGCGGCATGGGGCCGTGGGCGACCGCGCCGTGATCCTCGCTCCCCAAGGGCTGGCCTACATCGTGGCGTTCCTGGGCGCGATGCAGGCCGGGCTGATCGCGGTCCCGCTGTCGGTACCCGCGGCCGGCTCGCACGACGAACGGGTGAGCGCCGTCCTGGCCGACACCACACCCACCGTCGTCCTCACCACGTCCGCGGCCGCCGGAGCCGTCTCCGACCACCTCCGGCAACCGGGCTCGACGGCCACGCCGGCCGTCGTCGAGGTCGACGCCCTCGATTTGGACGATGCGGGCGCTCCGAGCATCCGGGTGAGCGGCGCCCCAGGCACGGCGTACCTGCAGTACACCTCCGGATCCACTCGGCTGCCCGCCGGGGTGATGATCTCGCACCGCAACCTTCAGGTGAACTTCCAGCAGCTGATGGCCGACTATTTCGTCGAGGCCAACGGCGTCCCGCCGCGCGACACGACCGTGGTGTCGTGGCTGCCCTTCTATCACGACATGGGTTTCGTGCTCGGCGTGATCGCGCCGATCCTGGGTGGCTACCGCGGTGACCTGACGAGCCCGGTGGCCTTCCTGCAGCGCCCGGCGCGGTGGATCCACGCGATGGCCAACGGCGCACCGGTGATGTCGGCGGCGCCCAACTTCGCCTTCGAGCTGGCCACCCGCAAGACGTCGGATGCCGACCTGGACGGCGTCGACCTGGGCAACGTGCTTGGCATCATCAGCGGCGCCGAGCGCATCCATCCCGCCACGCTGGACCGATTCTGTAAACGGTTCGCCCCGTACAACTTCCGCGATCACATGATGCGCCCCTCCTACGGCCTCGCGGAGGCGACCGTCTACGTCGCCAGCCGCACCCGGGGCGGCGCCCCGGAGGTCGTTCACTTCGAACCCGAGCGGTTGTCGGAGGGGGCGGCGCAACGGTGTTCGGCGCAAACCGGCTCACCGCTACTCAGCTATGGCACGCCGAGGTCGCCGGCGGTGCGGATCGTCGACCCGGACACCGGCAGGGAACGCCCGCCGGGGACGGTCGGCGAAATCTGGGTGCACGGCGAGAACGTGGCCGGCGGCTATTGGCGGAAGCCGGAGGAAACCGAGCGCACCTTCGGCGGCACCGTGACCGACCCGTCACCGGGCACGCCCGCGGGACCGTGGCTGCGCACCGGTGATCTCGGCTTCGTCTCCGAGGGCGAGATGTTCATCGTGGGCCGGATGAAGGATCTACTGATCGTGTACGGGCGCAACCACTATCCCGAGGACATCGAGTCGACGGTCCAACAGATCACCGGGGGCCGGGTCGCGGCGATCTCCGTCGCGGTGGACGAGTCCGAAAAGCTGGTGACCATCATCGAATGGAAGAAGCGCGGCGATTCCGCCGAGGACGCGTTGCGCCGGCTCGACACCGTCAAAAACGATGTCACCGCGGCGATTTCGAGCTCGCACGGCCTCAATGTCGCCGATCTCGTGCTGGTGCCCCCGGGTTCCATCCCCACCACGACGAGCGGCAAGATCCGTCGCGCCGCCTGCGTCGAGCAGTACCGCCGCCAGCAGTTCACCCGGTTGGACGCCTGAGCGGACGCGCCCCGCTAGGGTTGCGATTCGGCAAGGAAGCTGTCCATCACGTCAGGGCCCGTGGAGTGCAGCGCGATGGACAACTGCAACAGCCTGTCCTTGACCTTCTTGGGTAGCAACTCGATGGACTTGGTGGTGGCGGAGTCGTATTTTGCCCCCGGAAAGCGTTGCAGGACAACGTCTTTCTGCTCTTCGGTGGTGTAGATCTCCAGAAGCTTCATGCCTGCGAACGCTTCCTTCGCCGAGTCGGCCATTCCGGCCTTCGCCAGCGCCTCGAGCCGCTCCTCGTTGATCCACACGTTGACCTTGATCTTGTTCTCCTCGCCGCTCACGAGTCGGCCCCCTCCAACTGGTTCAGGGTGAACACGGGCAGCCGGTCCCTCAGGTACTCCTCGGTGACGAACGGCGAGCCCTGGCCGTACTCGGCGGCGGCCTGAAGCACCACCTCGAACACCTCGTGCCGCATGACCTGCTGCGTCGGCTTCACCTCGTCGGTGAGGATGCTTCGGATCAGGCTTCCGCTGAAGCTCTGCGCCTTGGCGTCGTGGCCGCACAGCGCCGAGTTGGTCACTTCGCGGCATTCGGGGCAGTACCAATTCTCCCGGAGGAACACCGGTTTGATGTCCAGCTCCGAGCGGTGGTCCTGAAGGAGGTTCTGCGAGTCGTAGGGATGGTAGAAGTCGCCGACGCCGGCGTGGTCGCGCCCGAACATATGGTGCGTGCAGCCGAGGTTGGTCCGCAGGATGGCGTGGAAGATCGCCTCCCTCGGTCCGGCGTAGCGCATGTCCCACAACGTGAAGGTCACCTTGTGGACGTCTTCCCGGAAGTAGCCGCTGGTCCTCAGCGCGTCCTGGGTCAACAGGATCGCCTCGTCGATGTAGTCGCCCACCCGCTTCTGCCCGATGATGGCGTTGACGAGCACTCCGGTGTTCAATTCGTCGACGGGCTGGTCCTCATTGGCGGCCAGCCACGCCTGCTTCATCAGCGCCTCGTGGCCGGTGTGTGGGACGTTGCGGGTCTGATGGGCCACGACGTGGTTCCAATTCTTCTCCGCGAGCGCGTCGTGGTGCTGCTTGGGCGTGAGCCAAAAGCTCTTGAAGGGCTCGTTGAACACCGGCTCGTTGATGAGCGTGATGTCTCCGGCCACGAACCGGTTCTCGTACGCCAGCGTCTTCTTCACGCCCGGGTGCCGTGGGTCCGTTGTGCCGTAAGTCTTCTCGGCCAGGCGCTGCAGGTCGTACTCGTAGATCTCGGTGACGTCGAGGATGGCGAGGGGGACGTCGAGGTATTCCAGCACCACGCCGGAGCCCTCGTCGACGCCCAGCCTCTCGATGTCGTCCGCCGACAGGTCGAAGACGATCGGGATGCTCCACAGCGTGCCGTCGGGCAGCGCCAACTTGTCCAGCGTGGTATCGACCTCTTGCCGCCCCATGAACCCGGTGAGCGGCGTGAAGAACCCGTAGGACAGGCTGATGACCTCGTGCGCGGTCGCCTTCGATATGGGCACTCGCGCCAGGCCCTGGATCCGGCCGGCCGCGTTTTCGGTGGATACCCGCTCCACGATCGGCTTGCCGTTGTGACCCGTGTAGCTCATCTGATGCCCCTCGTTTCGCCGCCCAACACTTTCTTCGAACAGTCCGGCGCCTGTTCCGATTCCTAGACCCCTAGACCTCGAGGGCACCGTCGCGGCTGCGCGCGAGGGCCGGGACGACGCCGACCTTCTCGAGGTGGGCAATCACCTCCTCGGCCAGTGTGTCCGCGTCCTTGTGACCGCCCGCGAGTCGCAGTTCCGGTTGGACCGGGGCCTCGTAGGGATCGTCGATCCCGGTGAATCCCTTGATCTCCCCCGCCCGGGCCTTCTTGTACAGCCCCTTGGGGTCGCGCCTTTCGCAGATCTCGAGCGGGGTATCGATGAAGATCTCCTGGAAGTCGCCTTCGACGAGCGTTTCCCGCACCGCGTCGCGATCGCGCCGGTAGGGACTGATGAAAGCCGTCAAAGCGATGACACCGGCCTCACAGAACAGCTTCGAGACGGCCCCGATGCGGCGAATGTTCTCTTCGCGATCTTCCGCGGAGAAGCCCAGCCCGAACCTCTTGGCGAACTCGACCCCATGCCGTGGTTCGAGGGTCTCCGGTCCGGCGTTGAGCCCATAACGGACGTTGTCCCCGTCGAGGAGATAGCTTCGGACACCCCGCTCGTAGAGCTTCTGCTCGACGGTGTTGGCCACCGTGCTCTTACCGCTGCCGCTGAGACCGGTGAACCACAGGACGCAACCCCGATGCCCGTTGAGTTTCTCGCGGCTGCTGCGACTGATGTGGTGTTCATGCCAGGTGATGTTGTTCGACATGCTCAGCTCCACGCTCTCGGGAAACTCTCCTGACGACCCTCACCGGGTCGCCCGCCGGTCAAACCGGGCTGTCGCCGGTCTTCTACTTAAGATGGCCAATTTACAGGAGTTTTCCACTGCACCGCCACCGCGCCGCCGTCCCGGTCGGCCTCCACGACCTGCCGGTGACCGTCGCCTCAGGTGCCGGCCTGCCCCGGCCCATCGGGGCCGGTTAGCACCACGATGAGTTGAATGTCGCCGTGATGGCCGTTGCGCTCACGGCGACGCTTCCTCCGCAGAGGCCGGCCGCTTGGGTCAGGACGCCGACGACGCGGTCTCGGCAGCGGCCAACTCGTCGCACAAGTGCTCGGCCAAGTCACGCACCGTCGTGATCTTGGTGGGGCTCACGCGCACACCCGTTTCGGTTTCGATCCGGGTTCGCAGCTCCAGGTTGCCGAGCGAGTCCAGGCCGTAATCGGACAGCGGGCGGTCGGGATCGATCGTGCGCCGCAGCAACAGGCTGATCTGGCCGGAGACCAGCCGACGGATGGCGGAGGGCCACTCCTCGCGGGGCAGCGCCTTGAGTTCGGCCAGGAATTTGCCCGTGTCCGGTCTGCCCTGGGCCACCGATCCGAACTCCTCGGCGAAGCGGCTGCGCTGCGCGAACGACGTCAGCCACGGCGTCCCCATGATCGGCGCGTAGCCCGAGTAGGGCCGGTCGTAGCGCAGCAGGGTTTCGAACGCGCGGTAGCCCTCGGCCGGGGTGATCGCGATGCCGGCGTCTTCCGCCAGAGCCGTGGCGCGCCCGACCTCGGACCACGCGCCCCACGCGATGGTGGTGCCCGGCAGGCCCTGGGCGCGGCGCCAGTGCGCGAACGCGTCCAGCCAGCTGTTGGCCGCCGCATAGGCGCCCTGCCCCGGGGAGCCGACCAGGGCGGCGGCCGAGGAGAACGCGCAGAACCAGTCCAGTGGCTCGCGGGCTTGCCCTTCCTGCAAGGCCAGCTGCAGGTGCCGGGCACCGTAAACCTTCGGCGCCCAGCACCGGTCGATCAGTTCGTCGGTGACGTTGGTCAACGTCGCGTCCTCCACGACCGCGGCCGCGTGCAGCACCCCGCGTACCGGCAGCCCGGTCGCACCCGCGGACGTGACCAGGCGTTCGGCCGTGCCCGGCTCGACGATGTCGCCGCACTCCACCACGATGTCGGCCCCGGCGGCGCGCAGCCGCTCGATGGCTTGGCGCGCGCGCTCGTCGGGTGCCGAGCGCGAATTGAGCAAGATGCGCCCGGCGCCGCCGGCGGCCATCTCGGCGGCCAGGAACAGGCCCAGGCCGCCCAGGCCGCCGGTGACGATGTAGGCGCCGTCGGTGCGGAACGGCCGCACCTGCTCCGGGGGGACCGCCGCCACGGTGCGCCCCGCGCGCGGCACGTCGAGCACCACCTTGCCCGTGTGTCCGGCGGCGGCGACCAGGCGGACCGCGGTGGCCGCATCGTGGATCGGGTAGTGCGTCGTCCGCGGTGGCGGCAGCTCGCCGTCGGCCGTGCGTTGGTACACGGTGGTCAGCAGGCGACGGACCGTCTCGGGGTGGCTGAACGTCAGCAGTGCCAGATCGACCGCGAACAACGACAGGTTCCGGCGGAACGGGAACAGCCCCAGGCGGGTGTCGCCGTAGATGTCGCGCTTGCCCAGCTCGACGAACCGCCCGCCGAAGGCCAGCAGCTCGATGCCCGCGCGCTGCGCGGCGCCGGGCAGCGAGTTGAGCACCACGTCGATGCCGTACCCGCCGGTGTCGCGGCGGATCTCGTCGGCGAACGCCGTGCTGCGCGAATCGTAGACGTGCTCAATCCCCATGTCGTGCAGCAGTTGCCGGCGCTGCGGGCTACCCGCCGTCGCGAACACCTCGCAACCCGCGGCCCTGGCGATCGCGATGGCGGCCTGCCCGACTCCCCCGGTGCCGGAGTGGATCAGCACCTTGTCGGTAGGCGCGATGCGGGCCAGGTCGTGCAGGCCGTACCACGCGGTCGCCGCCGCGGTCGGCACCGCCGCCGCGTCGTCCAGCTGCATGCCGTCCGGCAGCGTGACCGCGTGCCGGGCGTCGGCGAGGACGAAGGTGCCCCAGCATCCGTTCCGGGACAGCCCGCCGACCCGGTCGCCGACCTTGTGCTCGGTGACGCCCGGGCCGACGGCGGTCACCACACCGGCGAAGTCCCCACCCAGCTGCTGCCGGTAGCCCTCGAAGGTGGGATAGCGGCCGAAGGCCACCAGCACGTCGGCGAAGTTGATCGTGGACGCGGCCACCGCGACCTCGATCTCCCCGGGCCCCGGCGGCACGCGGTCGACCGCGGTGAACTCCAGCGATTCGAGGTCGCCCGGGATGCGGATCTGCAGGCGCATGCCGTCGCGCCCGTGATCGACGACCGTGCTGCGCCGTTCGGCCGGGCGCAGCGGCCCGGGCCGCAGCCGCGCGGTGTACCACTCGCCGTCGCGCCACGCGGTCTCGTCCTCTTCTGATCCGCTCTTGCACTGCAGCGCAACGTGTTTGGGTTCGGTCGCCGCGTCGATGTCGATCTGGGTGACGCTCAGGTGCGGATGCTCGGAATCGATCACCCGCAGCAGTCCGCGCAGCCCGGCCTGCTCGAGGTTTGCCACGTCGCCGGCGGCCACGGTCGCGGCGTTGCGGGTCAGCACGAAAAGCCGGGGCGCCTCGCCGGGCAGCTCGGAGAGCTCACGGGCGACGGCCGCCAGGTGCGAAACGTAGTCGCGGCCGCGACGGCTCTCGTCGGTGCCGCCGGCACCCGGCGCGGTCACCACGACGACACCGGTGAGGCCCTTCAGCGGCGCGTGCCCATTCGAGGGCAGCTCGCCTGCGCCGGACAGCAGCGCGCGCAACCGACCGGGTGCCACCGAGCCGAGCGGCAAAGACACCGTGGTGCATTGGGCGCCATCGCAATTCAACGCCTCGCCCAGTCGGGCCGTCACCGGGTCCGCCACGTCGCAGGCGCTGAGCAGAAGCCACGAACCCGGCTCGCCGCCGGGCGGGTCCGGGAGTTGCGAGGCCTCCCATTCGATGGTCAGCAACCGCTCGTTGAGCAGCCGGTGTGACCGCTCCTCTTCGGAGACCCCTCCGGCCAGCCGCAGTCCCTCGATCCTGCACAGCACGGTTCCGGCCGGGTCCAGCACGTCGAGGTCGGCCTCGCACTCGCCGGGGCGCGACGACGTCACCCGGGCGAGGCAGTATTGCGCATTGCGCGTCGAGGAATAGCTGCGCAACCTGCGCACACCGACCGGCAACAGCAGGCCGCCCGCGCCCGCCTCCTGCACCCGGGGATGCACGACGACCGACTGGAAGCACGCGTCCAGCAGGGCGGGGTGAACGGCGTAGCCCGACTGCTGCGAACGGATCGCACCGGGAAGGGCCACCTCGGCGAGCACCGTGCCGGCGTCCGGGTCGCCCACGAGCGCCGCGGCCAGACCCGAGAAGGCCGTGCCGTATTGAATCCCGATGGCGTCGAAGGCCTTTCGCAATTCGGCGCCGTCCATGCCGGACGGGTGATCGGCGATCAGGGTGGCCATGTCATGGGCGCCCGGCTGCCCGTCCGCTTCCTCGAGGGCATGCAGGACAGCGCCCGCCCGGCGCACGCGTTCGCCCTCGTCGTGGGTGTCCACCGTGAACTCGAGGACCGCGGGCGCGACCACCGTCGCCGCCGAGGATGCCCGCGTCCGGTCGTCCAGCAACAGCGTCTGCTCGAACGTGACGTCGCGCACCTCGGAGCGTTCGCCGAAAACCGCGCGCGCGGCGGCCAGCGCCATCTCGCAGTAGGCGGCGCCGGGCAGCGCGGCCACGTGGTGGATTCGGTGGTCGCCGAGCCAGGGGTGCGCCTCGGTGCCGATGTCCCCCTGCCAGACGTGGCGCTCGGGTTCCTCGGGCAGGTGCACGTGCGCGCCCAGCAGCGGATGGACGGCCTGGACGGCGGCGCCCTGCGCCTGCTCGGTGGCCTCGCGGCTGAGCATCAGCCTGCGATGCGTCCAGGTCGGCAGCGGGGCGTCCACCAGACGCCCGGTGGGGTACTGCACGGAGAAATCCACCGCGGCGCCGGCGCTGTGCACGTCGGCGACGAAGCCGCGCAACCCGGCCGGCAGCTCCTGCTCGCGGCGCATGGCGGCGAGCGCCGCGATGGGCATGTCCAGGCCGCCGGCGTTCTGCTCGACGGCGTGGGTGAGCAGCGGATGCGGCGCCAGTTCCCCGAAGACCCGGTAGCCGTCCTTCAGGGCGGCCTGCACGGCCGCCGCGAATCGCACTGTGTAGCGCAGGTTTTCGGCCCAATAGTCGCCGGTGAACGACGGCCGTTCGCGCGGGTTCCACAGCGTCGCCGAGTAGTAGGGAACCTGCGGTTCGACGGGCTCGAGCCCGTCGAGCGCCTCGAGGAGCTCGTCGAGGATCGGTTCCACCTGCGGCGAGTGCGAGGCCACGTCCACCGCCACCTCGCGCGCCATGATGTCCTGCTCCTGCCAGGCCGCGACCAGGTCGCGGATTTCCCGCGCGTCGCCGCCGACGACAGTCGACGTCGGCGAGGCGACCACGGACAGCACGACGTCGGAGATCCCGCGAATGGACAGTTCCGACAACACCTGCTGGCCGGGCAGTTCCACCGACGCCATGGCGCCGCTACCCGCGATCCGCGCCATCAGTTTCGAGCGGCGGCAGATGACGCGGACCCCGTCGTGCAGCGTCAGCCCGCCGGCGACCACCGCGGCCGCCGATTCACCCAGGGAATGCCCGATGACGGCGCCGGGGCGCACGCCGTAGGACGTCATCGTCTCGGCCAGCGCGACCTGCATCGCGAAGATCGTCGGCTGTACCCGGTCGATGCCGGTCACCACCCCGGGCGCCGACATGGCCGCGGTGACCGAGAACCCCGATTCCGCAGCGATCAGCGGTTCCAGCTCGGCGATGGTCGCGGCGAAGACCGGCT
>NZ_LZKD01000148.1:0-20317 GCF_001668695.1 Mycobacterium sp. E2497 | reverse complement strand
CTGCAGCTCCAGCGCATGCCCGGCACCGAACATGTCCCAGAAGTCGCCCACCCACACCGGCCGCTGCGGCGGCGCGGTCTCCGGGTACGGGTTGTGGTCGTAGAACGGGTGGTGGCAGTTCGTCCACAGCACAACCGATCCCGGCTTGTCGAAGACCACCTGGGCGTCGACGACGCGCATGAGGTAGACCATCCACAGGTGCTTGCCCTGGTCCCACGCGCAGTGGTAGTCGACGGTCCGCGCCGCCGCAGCGGCCGGTGTGGGTGGGCGACTTCTGGGACATGTTCGGTGCCGGGCATGCGCTGGAGCTGCAGAACCTCAAGGCGATCGCCGAATACCGGCACCGCAACGGCCTGCCGGTGACGCCGAAATGGATGAGGTAGCAACATGAGCCGACCCAGCGTCAGCCTGATCGACTTATCCACCTATCTGCCCGGCGAGCCGATCGGCGCCGACTACTACGCCCAATTCGCCGAATCCGACGACCTGCGCGAGAACGTCATGTTCCGCGCGCCGAAGTTTCGCCACCACGTCGCGCGCGACGAGAGTTCGATCGACATGGTCGAACGTGCGGCGCAGGGCCTGATCGAGCGGCACGGCCACGACGCGGTGGAGGGTGCGGACGTGCTGATCACCCACACTCAGGTGCCGGACATGGCGTTCTACGGCCAGGGCGGCGGCATCGCCCACCGGCTGGGCATGCGACCGTCCTGGGTGCTCGACCTGAACAACGGTGGCTGCGCGGCGTTCGTGTTGGCGCTCAACGTGGCTCGCAAACTGCTGGCCGGCGGCGACGGGCGCACCGCGCTGATCGCCATCGCGCAAAACGCTGCGGGCCAGTTCTTCGACCAGCCGACCATCCGGCGCAAGGCGCAGTCCGCGGTGCCCGGGGACGGCGCGGCGGTGGGCCTTGTCGCGCTCGGCGACCGGTCACCCATTCTGGACGTCGAGTGCCGCACCTACGGTGAGTACGCCGGTGAGATGACCCTGTCCTACGAACCGCCGCGCAAGTGGTGGCAGGCCGGGCCCGGGGAGGGCAGCATCGGCTTCACCGAAAGCAAGATCACCAAGGTGCTGGCCCGGGGCAATCGGCAGGTTCCCGAGGTGGCCCTGGCGGTGTGCGACCGAATCGGACTGCCCGCCAAGGACATCGACCTGCTGGTCACCAACCAGCCCAATCGGGTGTTCCTGCGCAACTGGCGTGAGGCGCTCGAACTACCCCCCGAGCGGCATCGAGACACCTTCGACCAGTGTGGCAACCTGTTCGGCGCCGGGATCCCGATCAACCTCGACCGCGCGATCTCCGACGGCCGGCTCGGGGCCGGCGACGTCGTGATGATGGCGGCATTCGCCCATGCCGGCGACTTCGCCGGTGCGGCGGCGGTGCGCTGGGGCGGGCGAGACTGATGCAGCCCGACGCGGGGGATCCGCTCGGGTTGTCGCTCAACGAGAACCCGTTCCCACCGCTGCCTCAGGTGCGATCGGCACTGATGCGGTCCGTCCAGACGGCCCACCGCTATCCGGAATTCCTGCCCGAACGGCTGCGCGGCGTGATCGCCGACCACATCGGGGTGCCCGCCGACCGGGTGGTGCCGGGCGCCGGCGCGACGGGCGTCGCGCTGCTGGCCCTGCAGGCGCTGACCGTCCCGGGCGACACGATGGCGATGGCGACACCCACCTTCGACGGTTACCCGATCCTCGCGCGGATGGCGCGGCTGAAGACGCGGACGGTTGCGCTGGATGAGCACGGTCACCACGACCTCGACGGGCTGGCGCGCGCCGCCGCCGATGCCCGGGTGGTGGTGCTGTGCCGGCCGCACAACCCCACCGGAACGCTGGAGTCCGCGGACGCCGTTTTCGCGTTCCTGCGCCGCGTCTCGCACGACACCGTCGTCCTGCTCGATGAGGCGTATGTCGAGTTCACCGCGCCCGAGCACCGCATCGCCGTTTCGGCGTTGATCGCCCGCTTTCCCAATGTGGTGGTGGTACGCACCTTCTCCAAGGCCTACGGCCTGGCGGGGCTGCGCATCGGCTACGCGGTGGCGTCGCCGGAGCTGGCCCGGACACTGTGGTCCCACCAGCAGCCGTTCGGCGCCGCGATCACCAGTTTGGTCGCGGTCGCCGCGTCGTACGGTGCGGAAGACCAACTGCTGCACCGAGTCCGGTTGATCAACGCCGAACGCTGCTATCTGCGGATGCGGCTGAGCGCGATGGGGGTCTACACGACGGACGCGCACGCGAACTTCCTGTACCTGCTTCCGAAAACGGATGGCCGGGGCGCGCCGTGGCACGACGTTTTCGCCGAAGGCGGGTTGCGGGTGCGGTGCTACCCGGACGGCGGCGCGCGGATCACCGTCGGGCACCGCGCGTCGACGCTGGCGGTGCTGTCGGCGGTGGGGAAAGGCCACGCTCGCGCGCCAAGTGCGGTATGAAGGGGCGTGGCTGCCTCACGACCGCGCAAGCGTGATCCGATCGCCGCGGCGCGTGACAACTGGGAGCGCTCCGGTTGGGCCGACGTGGCGCCGGGCATGGTCGCGGTGACGTCGGTGATGCGCGCCCATCAGATCCTGCTGGCCCGCGTCGAGACGGCGTTGCGCCCCTACGACCTGAGCTTCTCCCGGTACGAGTTGCTGCGGCTGCTGGCGTTCAGCCGCACCGGCGCGCTGCCGATCACCAAGGCATCCGACCGGCTGCAGGTCCACGTCACGAGCGTGACCCACGCGATCCGCCGGCTGGAAGCCGACGGCCTGGTGCAACGGGTACCCCACCCCACCGATGGCCGCACCACGCTGGTGCAGATCACCGAGCTGGGCCGCTCGACGGTCGAGGACGCCACGGTCACGCTCAACGAACAGGTCTTCGCCGACATCGGGATGTCCGAAAGCGAAGCGCAGGCGCTGGTTTCGTCGATCGAGACGCTGCGCCGCGACGCCGGCGACTTCTCGGATTGAACCAGAGAACGTCCATCCTTCGCCGAACGTGTACTGAGTGCGATTTTTCCCGCGATATTTCGCAGTGAGTACACGCTCGGCGCGCTGTTGCACCCACTACGGTGGCTCAGCCGCTGCGCGGCGCCGCGCTTCGTCTGCTCATCCACGGCAGCAGGGGCAGCAGGGCATACATTGCGAGACCTGCTGCGGCGTTGGGTGGATTGATGTACTCGCGGATCGCATCGAATCGGCCTTCGCGCATATGGAAAACGAAACAGTAGCCGTCCACTGTTAGGCGCAGTCCGAGACCTCCAACGATGAGCTTGTGCTTGTACTCCACACACAAGTGCTCGCCGTCGGTGAACCAGTTCTTGATCTCAACGTGAGAGCGTTGGTCGTGCCGTCTGCTGCGGCCCGCCGCAAGCGCCATGGACTCGATCGCTCGGCGACCCGACCACGTGTGGCCGATCGGCATGATGGTCCAGGTCGCATCGTCGGTCACGATCGATCCGACTCCCGCATAGTCGTCCTCTTGCACCATGCGGAAATAGGCTTGGATGAGTTGTTCGTTCTGTGTCGGCGGCATCAGACGAAACTCCCGGATTCAGCTCTCCCGCAGCATTTCGATGACCGCGCTGAAGTCCTTGTCCGCGTGGTCGGTCGCGAACTTGGCGTAGATCTCGGCGGCGTGCCGGCCCAGCGGTGCCGTCGACCCGGTGGAGTTCACCGCGTCCATGGCCAGGCCCAGGTCCTTGTTCATCAGCGCGGTCGCGAAACCCGGCTTGAAGTCGTTGTTGGCCGGCGAGGTCGGGACCGGCCCCGGCACCGGGCAGTTGGTGTGCACGGCCCAGCAATTGCCGGTCGCCCCGGTGATGACGTCGAAAAGGGACTGCGCGGGCAGCCCGAGCTTCTCGGCCAGGACGAACGCCTCGCCGATGGCGATCTGCTGCACCGCCAGCACCATGTTGTTGCACACCTTGGCGGCCTGCCCCGCCCCGGCCGCGCCGCAGTGAATGACCTTGCCCGCCATGGGTTCGAGCACCGGCCGGGCGCGCTCCAGGGCAGCCTCGTCGCCGCCCACCATGAACGCCAGCGTCCCGGCCACGGCGCCCTTCACGCCACCGGAGACCGGCGCGTCCAGCTGCGAAACCCCGTGCGATTCCGCGAGCGCGTGCACCTCGCGGGCGTCGTTGACCGAGATCGTGGAGCTGTCGATGAACAGCGCGCCGGACTGGGCGGCCGGGAGCACCTCGGCGTAGCAGCGCTTCACCAGGTCGCCGTTGGGCAGCATGGTGATCACCACGTCGGCCCCCGTCACCGCGTCGGTCGCGGTGTCGAACGTCGTGACCCCGTTGCCGGCCGCGGCGGCCACGGCCGCGGGCACCGGGTCGAACCCGCGCACCGTGTGGCCCGCGGCCACCAGGTTCGCCGACATCGGCCCGCCCATGTTGCCCAGACCGAGAAAAGCGATGCTCGTCATGGTCGCCTTTCTACGCGCCCGCACGCGCCCGTGCGGCCTCGGCCCTACCTATGACCACGCGCATGATTTCGTTCGTGCCTTCCAGGATCCGGTGCACCCGCAGGTCGCGCACGATCTTCTCGAGGCCGTACTCGCGCAGGTAGCCATAACCGCCGTGCAACTGCAGGGCCTTGTCGGCCACCTCGAAGCAGGTGTCGGTGACGTAGCGCTTGGCCATCGCGCACAGCGCGACCTTGTCGGGGTCGTCGTTGTCCAACGCATCGGCGGCCCGCCACAACATCATTCGCGAGGTTTCCAGCCCGGTGGCCATGTCGGCCAGGGTGAACCGGATGGTGGGCTCGTCGAGCAGGGCCTTCCCGAACGCCTCGCGTTCGCGGACGTAGGCCGCGGCCTTGTCGAAGGCGGACTGGGCGCCGCCCAGCGAGCATGCCGCGATGTTGAGCCGCCCACCGTTGAGGCCGTTCATCGCGATGCCGAAGCCGGTGCCCTCACCGTCCGCGCCGCCCAGCATCGCGTCGGCGGGCACGCGGACACCGTCGAAGATCACCTGCGCGGTGGGCTGGGCGTGCCAGCCCATCTTCTCTTCCAGCGCCCCGAAACTGAGCCCGGCGGAACCCTTTTCGACGACGAAGGCCGAGATGCCGCGCGGGCCCGGATTTTCGGGGCCGCCGGTCCTGGCCATCACCACGTAGACGTCCGAGGCGCCCGCGCCGGAGATGAACTGCTTGACCCCGTCAAGCACATAATCGCCGCCCTCGCGGACGGCGCGGGTGCTCAACGCGCTGGCGTCCGACCCGGCGCCCGGCTCGGTGAGGCAGTAGCTGGCGATGACGTCCATCGAGGCCAGCCGCGGCACCCAGGCCTTGCGCTGTTCGGCGGTGCCGAACTTGTCGATCATCCACGCGCACATGTTGTGGATGGACAGGAAAGCCGCGGTGGTCGGGTCGGCGATGGCCAGTTGCTCGAAGATGCGGACCCCGTCGAGCCGGCGCAGCCCGCTGCCGCCGACGTCCTCGCGGCAGTAGATCGCCGCCATGCCGAGCTCGGCGGACTCGCGCAACACGTCGGTCGCGAAGTGCTTGGTCGCGTCCCATTCCAGGGCGTGCGGGGCGAGGCGTTTGGCGGCGAACGCGGCCGCCGTCTCGGTGATGACCCGCTCGTCGTCGTTGAGGGTGAACATGTACCTAATCCATTGTGGGAATCACGAATTCGGCGCCGTCCTTGATGCCGGAGGGCCACCGCGACGTGACGGTCTTGGTCTTGGTGTAGAACATGATCGACGAGGGACCGTGCTGGTTGAGGTCGCCGAAGCCGGAGCGCTTCCACCCGCCGAACGTGTGGTAGGCCACCGGGACCGGGATCGGCACGTTGACGCCGACCATGCCCACCTGCACCCGGGAGACGAAGTCGCGGGCGGCGTCGCCGTCGCGGGTGAAGATCGCCACGCCGTTGCCGTACTCGTGCTCCGACGGCAGGGCCAGGGCCTCTTCGTAGTCGTGGGCGCGCACGATGCACAGCACCGGACCGAAGATCTCGTCGGTGTAGATGGACATCGCGGGGGTGACGTGGTCGAACAGCGTTGGACCGATGAAGAATCCGCCCTCGAGGTTGGCGTCACCGAAGGTGAGGTCGTCGCTGGCGCGTTCGCGGCCGTCGATCACCAACTCGGCGCCCGCCTCGACGCCCTGGCCGATGTAGTTGCGCACCCGGGCCAGGGCGGCCTCGGTGACCAGCGGACCGTAGTCGGCCTTCGGGTCGAGGCTGTGGCCCACGCGCAGGTTGTTGATCCGGTCGATGAGCCTGGCGCGCAGCCGATTTGCTGTCTGCTCGCCCACCGGCACCGCGACGCTGATCGCCATGCAGCGCTCGCCGGCGCTGCCGTACCCGGCGCCGATCAAGGCGTCGACGGCCTGGTCCAGGTCCGCGTCGGGCATCACGATCATGTGGTTCTTGGCGCCGCCGAAGCACTGCGACCGCTTGCCGGTGGCCGCGGCCGTCGCGTAGATGTACTGGGCGATGTCGGAGCTGCCGACGAAGCCCACCGCCTGGATGTCGGGATGGTGCAGGATGGCGTCGACGGCCTCCTTGTCGCCGTGCACGACCTGGAACACGCCCGGCGGCAGGCCCGCCTCCAAGAAGAGCTCGGCCAGCCGCACCGGGACCGACGGGTCACGTTCGCTGGGCTTGAGCACGAACGCGTTGCCGCAGGCGAGGGCGGGCCCGGCCTTCCACAGCGGGATCATGGCGGGGAAGTTGAACGGGGTGATGCCCGCGACCACGCCCAGCGGCTGGCGCAGCGAGTAGACGTCGATCCCCGGTCCGGCGCCCTCGGTGTACTCACCCTTGAGCAGGTGCGGGATGCCGATGGCGAACTCGATGACCTCGATGCCGCGTTGGACGTCGCCGCGCGAGTCGGCCACCGTCTTGCCGTGCTCGAGGGACAGCATCTCGGCGAGCTCGTCCATGTGCTCGTTGACCAGTTCGATGAAGCGCATCATCACCCGCGCGCGGCGCTGCGGATTCCATGCCGCCCAACCCTTTTGGGCTTCGACGGCCGAGGCCACGGCGGCGTCGATCTCGGCCTTGCCGGCCATCGGCACCTGCGCCTGTACCTCCCCGGTGCTGGGGTTGAAGACGTCGGCGGTGCGGGTGGACTGGCCCGCGGTGCGCTGCCCGTCGATGAAGTGGGGGATCTGTGTGGTCATGGTGTCCTCGGTTTAGTACGCGCGTGAGAGGCGGATACTTGGATATCCTAGTAACCGCGGTCGAGCGCCGCAAGGACACCTACAAGTTCGCCACGGGCGCCTCGGGGTAGTTTCCGGCCGCCAGGTCCTCGAGCAGGCTGGGATGAGTGGGCTGCCAACCGAATCGCTCGCGGGTCAGCTCGCTGGACGCCGGCTGGTCGGTTGCGAAGACCGCGCCGAGGAATCCGAAACTTTCCGCCGGGACCGACGCGGTGGGCACGTTGAGCTGCCGCCCGATGACCTCGGCGAGCGCGCGCATCGGGTCGCCCTCGTCGGCGACGGCGTGGGCCACCGTGCCGGGCGTGGCGTCTTCGAGAACCAGACGAAACAGGCGCGCGGCGTCGAGGACGTGCACGGCCGGCCAGCGCTGGCTCCCGTCGCCCACGTAGCCGGAGACCCCGGTGCGTCGCGCGGCCTCGACGAGCAGCGACGCGAACCCGCAGGGGCCGGCAGCCCGGTGCACGGACCGGGGGAGGCGCACCACCGCCGACCGGACCCCCTTGGCGGCCAGTTCCAGGGCGGCGTGCGCGTTGCGGCCGCGGCCGCCGATGGGTCCCTCGGTCGGCATCGGGTCCCGTTCGGTGGAGGGGCGTCCCGCGATGCGCGGTGTGCCCGACGCCATGATGAACGGCTTGCCGCTCCCCGCGAGAGCGGCGCCGAAAGTCTCGACGGCAGCGGCCTCCTGAGCGACCGCCTTCTCGAAGTCGTCGAAGTGCAGGAAGGCGAGGTGGATGACGCCATCGGCCTGGACCGCGCCTTTGGACAGGCTCTCGGGATCGTCGAGGTCGCCGCGCAACACGTCGGCCCCCAGGGACGCGGCGGCCCGCGCCGACGCGTCGGAGCGCGCCAGCGCCAGAACTTCGTGGCCCGCACCGATGAGCTCGGGCAGGACGGCCGAACCGATCCCGCCGGTGGCGCCCGTGACGAAAACGCGCATGATCAACTCCTTCGAGTGATGGGACTTATGTCTCATCACGTTACCAGAGCGATGGGACAAAGGTCGCATCGCTACGATGACGGGATGCCCCGATGGGAACCGGATGCGCGGCTGCGGCTGGTCGAGGCCGCGCTGCATCTGTTTTCCGAGCAGGGCTACGACCGGACCACGGTCGCCGAGATCGCCGAGCGCGCCGGCCTGACCAAGAGCACGTTCTTCCGGTACTTTCCCGACAAGCGCGAGGTGCTGGCGGCGGGCCAGGCGACCCTGTCGCGGCTCTTGGTGGACGGCATCTCGTCGGCGCCCGCGGACGCCACTCCGCTCGCCGCGGTCGCCAGCGGGCTGGAGCGCGCCGCCGGTTCGATGACGCCGTTCAATCGCGAGCTCGCCCCCCGGTTGAAAGCCGTCATCGCCAGCAGCACCGAGTTGCAGGAGCGCGACACGCTCAAACAGGTCGGCCTCGCCGCGGCCATGGCCGACGCGTTGCGCGCGCGGGGGGTGGCGGACCGGGCGGCGACGCTGGCGGCCGAAATGGGAGGCCTCGCGTTCAAGGAGGCATTCGCCGCGTGGCTTGCCGCGGATGACGAGCAAGACCTGGGCGAACTGGCGCGCAAAGCCCTGGACGACCTTCGCGCGGCGGCCGCCGACATCGGGTGAGCGCGCTAGCCTTCAGGCGTATGCACACCATCGAGGCGGACTACCTGGTGGTCGGCGCGGGCGCCATGGGGATGGCGTTCGCCGACACGCTGGTGACCGAGACTGCAGCGACCGACGCGCGGGTGGTGCTGGTCGACCGCAACCACCAGCCGGGCGGGCACTGGACCATGGCCTACCCGTTCGTGCGGTTGCATCAGCCCTCGGCGTTCTACGGCGTCAACTCGCTGCAGTTGGGTGGCGACTCGATCGACCGAATCGGCTGGAACCAAGGGCTTTACGAGTTGGCCACCGCCGGCGAGGTGTGCGCCTACTACGACCATGTGCTGCGCAGGCGGCTGTTGGCGAGCGGGCGGGTCACCTACTTCCCGATGAGCGAATACCGCGGGGAAGGCCGGTTTACCACGCTGGCCGGGACCGACCACACCGTCAGCGCGACGCGCCGCGTCGTCGACGCCACCTACATGCACGTCACGGTGCCGGCCATGCGGCCGCCGCCCTATCCGGTCGCGCCGGGCATCGCCTGCGTGCCCCCCAACGACCTGCCGAGACTCGGTGCGCACGAGCGCTACGTGATCGTCGGGGCCGGCAAGACCGGCATCGACACCTGCCTGTGGCTGCTGGGCCAGGGCATCGCGCCCGACCGACTGACCTGGATCGCGCCCCGCGACTCCTGGCTGCTGGACCGCGCGCGGATGCAGCCCGGGCCGTTGTTCGCCGCCCAGATCAAAGCCGGCTTCATCGCGCAGCTTCGCGCCATCAGCGACGCCACGTCGGTCGAGGACCTGTTCGCGCGGCTCGAGGAATCCGGCGGTGTGTTGCGGATAGATCCGGCGGTCCGCCCGACCATGTATCGGTGCGCGACCGTCACCCGGCTGGAACTCGAGCAGCTGCGGCGCATCGCCGACGTGGTGCGGCTGGGCCACCTGCTGCGCGTCGAGGCGGACCGGATGGTCCTCGACGGCGGCACGGTGGCGAGCGACGGCAACGCTCTGTACATCGACTGCACCGCCGACGGTGCCGAAAAGCGCCCAGCGACACCGATTTTCGATGACGGGCGGATCACGTTGCAAAGCGTGCGCGGATGCCAGCAGGTCTTCAGCGCAGCGCTCATCGCCCATGTCGAGGCCGCGTACCACGACGACCCGACGAAAAACGAACTGTGCGTGCCGTTGCCACATCCCGACACCGACCTGGACTGGCTGCGCCTGGCGCTGGCCGACTACAGCAATCAGCTGCGCTGGCTCGAGGACCCCGACCTCACGGGGTGGATGTCCGCCGCGCGGCTGGACCTGTTCGGTCACCTGATCGGTCACCTGCTGCCTCCGGCGTCGGCAAAGCCCCGGGTGCGCGAGCGGATGCTGGGCATCGCCAAATCGGTGTTCTCGGCCACCGCCACCAAACTCGACGAGCTCCTCAGTGAACAAACCTCGCTCGCCGCACCGTGATACCGGGTGTAACCCGATTCGGTATTCATCGGGTGGAGGAGGCACGTGGCGGCACGAAACGAACCGGTCAAACGACCCCTGCGGGCGGTGCCCGACAGCGGCTTTGACGAGGGCTACCCCGACTGGGAGGCCGTATACCAGGACAACGCGTCCTGGGTCTACCGCACGCTGTTCGCCCGGGTCGGGAACCGGGCCGACGCCGAGGACCTCACCGCCGAGGTCTTCCTCGCCGCGCTGCGGCCGCTGCGGCTGACCGCGAGCGTCGGGGAGGTTCGCGCCTACCTGCGGGTCACCGCGCGCACGGTGCTGGCCGCGCATTGGCGGGAGACCCTGGGCCGGGAGATAACCTCGATCGACGACATCGAACAACCACCGGAGAGTGAGGAAGCGATCAGCACAGCGCCCCAGCGTGTCGCCCGGGTCCTCGACAACCTGCCGGACCGCTACCGGCAGATCCTGGAATTGCGCTTCCTGCAAGGGCATTCGATCAAGGACTCGGCCGCGGAGCTCGGGGTCAGCGTCGCCAATGCCAAGGTGCTCCAGCATCGCGCGCTGCGGCTGGCGGCGCAGGTCAACGAGGGGGGCCCGGCATGAACGCGCGCGGGTTGCGCCGATACGTCGACGACCTGTTGCGGGGCCGGCGGCCCAGGCCGTTCGCTCCCGACGACTTCGAGGCGGCGCAGCTGCGCACCGCGATCGAACTGCGCGCGGCCGGGCGCAGGGACCAGGCCCCGCGGCAGGAATTCCTCGACGACCTGCACCGCCGCCTCGCCGAGCAGATGTCCGACGCCCGGCCACAAGCCGCGCGCACGCACAGCAGCACCCGCCGCCAGGTCATCGTCGGCACCTCTGCCGCCGCGGCCGCCGCGGTGACCGCGGTGTCCATCGACCGGGCGGTGATCAACGGTCGATCCGGCGGCGTTCCCGCCGCCGACAACGCGCCGCTGAAGCCCAACGCCGGAACCTGGCAGCGGGTGGCCGCCAGCTCGGATGTGCCGGACGGGGTCATGCATCCCTTCGACCTCGGTTCGGTCAACGGCTTCGTCCGCCGCGTCGACGGCAAGCCCCAGGCCATCTCCGGGGTGTGCACGCACCAAGGGTGCAGGCTGTGGTTCGACGCGCCCGGCGACAGGTTGCGCTGCCCGTGCCACTCGACGTCCTTCTCGCCGGCCGGACAGGTGCTCACCCATCAGCTGCCGATCGCTCCGAAACCATTGCCGCCGTTGCTGGTTCGCGAGGCCGACGGCGTCATAGAGGTGTTCGCGCCCCGCCGTCCCGACCAGCCCGCCTGAGTGGTGTAACGCGCCGCCCTATTCCTGGGCATGATGCTTACCAAACTCTCGGCGGCCGCACTCGCCGCCGTATTGCTGGCGGGCTGCTCGGCTTCCCGGCCCGCCGCCGGCTCCGGCACCAGCATGTCGATGGGCTCGGTGTCCATCACCGCGCCGGCGGCCCCGGCCAGCGGCGACCAGGTGAACATCGACGGCTTCGCGTTCGCGCCCGCCACGTTGACCGTCGCGGCCGGCACCACCGTCACGTGGACCAACCGCGACGAAGAACCGCACACGGTGGTCGCGAGCGACGGGTCGTTCCACTCGCCCGGGATGGGCACCGGGGCGACCTTCACCCACACCTTCAGCGCCCCCGGGACTTTCGACTACGTCTGCTCGATCCACCCGATGATGCGGGGCACCGTGGTGGTGACGCGATGAACCCCGACATGAGTCGCCGTCAGTTGATCCGGCACACGGCGTGGTTCGGCGCGGCAGTCGGGTTCGCCGTGGTCGGCGGCGAGGTGATCTCGCATGTCGCCGGCGCGGGGGCGGCCGAGCAGCGCGCGCAGGGCCGGCCCACGCTGCGGTTCGCGCAGATCAGCGACAGCCACATCGGCTTCACCGGGGCGCCCAACCCCGACGTCTCCGCCACCTTCGGCCACGCGATCGACCAGGTCAACAACCTCGGCTACACACCGGATTTCGTCGTTCACACCGGTGACTTGACACACCTGTCCAGCCCCGCACAGTTCGACCAGGTGAAGCAGATGATGAGCGCCTTGAAGACTCCGCGCGTGTTCACCGTGCCCGGGGAGCACGACTCGGTCGACGACGCGGGGCAGAAGTACCGAAACGCCTTCGGCGCGGGATCCGTCGGCGACGGCTGGTACAGCTTCGACATCGCCGGCGTGCACGTGATCGCGCTGGTGAACACGTTGAACCTGCGCAAGCTCGGTCACCTGGGCGCCGACCAGCTCGATTTCGTTCAGAAGGACGTCGCGCGGCTGTCGAGCGACACCCCCATCGTCGTGTTCAGCCACATCCCGTTGTTCGCGATGTACCCCGACTGGGGCTGGGGCACCGACGATGCGGGCCAGGCGCTGTCCTACCTGCGCCGGTTCTCCTCGGTCACCTGCCTCAACGGCCATGTGCACCAACTCTTCTCCAAGACGGAGGGAAAGGTGACGTTCTACAGCGGGACGACGACCGCGTACCCGCTGCCGCGACCCGGCGACGGGCCGGCGCCCAAGCCGGTCACCCTGCCGGCCGGCAAGCTCCGCGACGCACTCGGCATCCGCGAGGTCAGTTACACCCGGGGCGAGACCGCACTGGCGTTGAAAGAGCAGGGGCTGCAATGACTCTGTTGCTTCGCATCGGCATGGCCACGTCGTTGGCGGTCAGCGCCGCCGGCCACGCCTACCTGTATGTCCACGGCTACCGGCACATCCCTGAGATCGGCGCCGCGTTCCTGGTGCAGGCCAGCGTCTCGTTCGCGATAGCCGTGCTGATACTCGCCGGCGGCCCGGGATGGCTGCGCTGGGCCGGCGCGGCCGTGGCGGGTGGCTCCCTGGTGGCGTTCCTCATGTCCAGAACCGTTGGCCTGGACGGCTTTCTGGAGCGCGGCTGGGAGCCGGCGCCGCACGCGGCGATCAGTGTGAGCGCCGAAGTGCTGACGGTGCTGTTGTGGGCGGGGGAGCTGGCGACTAGGCGGGCTCGGGAAGTTCGCCACCCGGCTCATCAACCATGAGGTCGGCCGCGGCGACGGCTTCCTCTTCGACCGCCCACTTTCGCAACAGCCGAGACTTGAGCGACATCGCGGGCTTCTCGATCAGCAACCAGCTCAGCGCGGCCAACGGCAGCGTGGCCATCGCCGCAACGGCGGCGTGCGCAACCGCATTCGGCCGGCCGGGCCAACAGATCACCAGCAGCTGCTGAACCGGGAAGGCGTAGATGTACACGCCATAGGACAGATCGGTGCGGAGCCTCAGGCGTTCGTTTCGAAGCAGTGCACCGGAGGCGATGATGGCGTACGCGAGCGGAATCCCGCCCAGCAGCCGGTAATGCGGAAGCAGGGTGCCGCTCAACGCGACGACGGCCGCGCTCACCGCGACGAGCCACCAGCGGGCGGGGATCTTGTCGCGCCACTGGTAGAGCAACGCGCCCGCCGCGAACATGACGGCGAAGCGCGCGGTCACCGCGGCGAACTGGCCCGCCCACGGCTGGTCCGGGGCGATGGGCGGCGACAACGCCTCGCCGACGACCGCCACCGCCAATATCACGGGGGAGACCCACCGGCGGTGGGCAAGCCCGGCGATGCCGATAGCGGCGACCGCGGCATAACACGCCAGCTCGAAAGCCAACGTCCACAGCGAACTGTTCCAGCTCCCCGGATAGGGGACCCCTTGGGGCGTCCCGCCGACGTCGGCCTTGAGCAGGATCACCCCGCTGTTCATGGCGACGTACTCGACCGGCGCGGCGGAGAGCAGGAGCTTGAGCGCCGCGCCTCCCTGCATCGCCACGCCGATCGGCGCGATGACGAACGCGGTGACGACCAGGCAGACGTAGTAGCCGGGAAGGATGCGCAGGGCTCGGGCCGCGGAATAATCCCGCAGGTGCGGGTGACGAAGCCAGCTCGCGGTGATGAGGAAGCCCGAGACGGCGAAGAATCCGTCGACCCCGCCGTCGGCGAGGTAATGCGCGCCCATCCATGGGTGGCCCGTGAGGATGAACGAGTGACCGACGATCACCGTGGTCGCCAGCGTCAGCCGCCAGGCGTTGAGCGCATTCTGCCGAGTGTCGAACACTTGCCCGAGGGTCATTGGCCTCCGCCTATATCGCCCCCGAAGCCCGTCCGCGGCATACTATGACACGCCGTCGCGCGTGTGCGGAATTTTTGGCGATTTGGCCCGCTTGTGACCCGGGCCTAGGCGGCACCCGGGGCTTGGCGAGCGGGCCGGTCGGCGACGAGGTCGTCGGATTGTTCGCCGCCGGGGCCTGCGGGCGCGGGTGCGCCCCACTTCTGCTTGAGCCGGCGTTTCAGGGACATCGCGGGCTTTTCGATGGCGAACCAACTGGCCGCGGCCAACGGCAGCGTGGCCAGGGCGCTGGCGCCGAAGAACGCGAACGGACTCAAAGTCGCGAGCCCGCAGACGGCCAGCATTTGCTGAGTGGGGTACGCGTAGATGTACACGCCGTAGGACAGGTCCGTGCGCAACTGCAGCCGCTTGTGGTGCAGCAGGGCGCCCGTCACGATGACGACGTACGCCAGGGGAAGGGCGGCGACGACGCGGTAATCGGGCAGGAAGCCGGCCGCAACAACGATGACCGCGCACACCCCGACCAGCCACCAGCGGGCGGGAATGACGTCGCGCCACTGATACATCACCGCTCCGGCGGCGAACATGATGGCCGAACGCGCCGCGAGCTGGGGGATGGTCCACACACCGGGGAAGGTCAGCGGCGGAAACGCCAGCGCCGCACACACGGCCAGCACCAGCATGACGGGAGAAACCCACCGGCGGTTGGCGAGCCCGACGACGCCGATAATCGCGACGGCGAGGTAGCACAGCAATTCCCAGACGAGGGACCACAGCGACGCGTTCCAGGTGGGCCCACTGGGCACCCCCTGCAATGTGCCGGCGATGCCCGGCTGCAGGTAGGCCACCGCGCTGTTCTTCAGGACGTACTCGATCGGCGCGATCGAGCCCAGCAGCTTGAGGGCCGACCCACCCTGGATCAGCACACTGATGGGTGCGAACGCGAACGCCGTCAACAGCAGGCAGATGTAAAAACCGGGCAGGATGCGTAGGCCTCGCGCGGTGAGATAGTCACGCAATCGCGGGTCGGTCAGCCAACTTCTGGTGATGAGGAAGCCCGAGATCGCGAAGAAGCCGTCGACACCCACGGAAAAGAACACCTGATTGATCGCTGCGGGCGGCTGGCGGCCCGTGATAGCCCACGAGTGGAAGAGCATCACCTCGGCCGCGAGCGTTAACCGCAACGCGTTCAGGGCATTATTGCGCGGATCGAATACCTGTCCGAGCTTCATCCGTCTCCGACCGTCGTCCCCCATCGAACTGTCGGCGTCATAGTATCGGCCGGAGGCCAACGGCGTGGGCACTTGGCCGTTGCCGGCTAGGCGGTACCCGGCAGTTCCGGGGGCAGCGCGGGTTCGGCGACTTCGTGGGTGGGTCGCGCCATCGCCGGTTGTTCCTGGCTCTGGTCTTGGTCTTGGTCCTGTGGGGCGGTCAATTTACTTCTGAACCGCCGTTTGAGGCGCCGCGCCGGCTTCTCGATCAGGAACCAGCTCGCCGCGGCAAGCGGCACCGTCGCGGCGGCGGTGACGCCGGTGAACAGCAGTGGGTTCAGGGTGATGAGTCCGCAGACGAGCAGCAGTTGCTGGGTGGGATAGGCGTAGATGTACATGCCGTAGGAGAGGTCCGTCCGCAACCTGAGGTGCTTGTTGCGGATCAGGGCCCCCGACACGACGACGGCGTAGGCCAGGGGGAGGGCGCCGACCACCCGGTAGTCGGGCAGGAAGCCGGCCGCCAGGACGATGACCGCGCTCACCGCGACCAGTGACCAGCGGGCGGGGATCACGTCGCGCCATTGATACAGGAACGCGCCTGCCGCGAACATGATGGCGGCGCGGCACGCCAGGAAGAACAGGGCGGTGCGGACGTCGCCCTCGTGTTGGGTCATCACGTCGGGGAATTTCAGCCCCGGGAGCATCATCGCGCCGCCCGTCGCCGCCAGCAAGAACGCGAGGGAGACCCAGCGGTGGGTGGCGAGCCCGACGACGCCGATGAGGGCCACGATGAGGTAGCACATCACTTCCCAGATGAGGGACCACAGGGAAGCGTTCCAGACGCCCGCGCTGGGAACCCCGGTGGGTGTGCCGCCGATATCGAATTTGACCAGCGCCACGGCGCTGTTCTTCAAGACGAAGTCCAGCGACGCGCCCGAGGTGATGAGCTTGGTGAACGAGCCGCCCTGAATCGCCACGCTGAGTGGGGCGATGACGAACGCGGTCACCAGCAGGCAGACGTAGAAGCCGGGCAGGATGCGCAGCGCGCGGGCGGCGAGGTACTCACGCAGGCGTGGGTTGCTGAGCCAGCTCGCGGTGATGAGGAATCCCGAGATGCCGAAGAACCCGTCCACCCCTACGCAAAGGAGAAGTTGAAGTACGGCCCGAATGTTCGGCAGGTGGCCCCTGATCGGGAAGGTGTGCCAAAAGATCACCTCGCCGGCCAGTGCCAGCCGCCAGGCGTTGAGTGCATTGTTGCGCGGATCGAAGACCTGCCCGAGTTTCATCCGCCTCCCCCGTAGTCCGCACAGGGCCTATCGGCGTATCGTATCGCGACCACGCACCGAATTGGGCTGGTTCACGGTACCTGAGGTACCGCGCAATGGCAAATAAGCGGCGACCCCTTATCCGCTAATCGAGCTGGTCAACTGTTGAATACATTTTTGCGCGCGATGAGTCACCAAGTGTGTTGTGGGATAACGACCGTCGCGTTCGGCGGAATTGCTGGGTCACGCGCTTATCGGTTACGCATTTGCGCAATGAAGTGCTGCGTCTCTTCCCAGCTGGGCAAAAGCCCGGCGGCGCGCACTGCTTCGAGGCCGGGGGCTGCTGCGTCGCGGTCGGACAGGCTGGGTGCGGCACCGTTCACCAGCGGCCAGTCGACCCCGATCGCGGGATCGGTTGCGCAAATGGTGTGCTCGCGCTGCGGGTTGTATTCGGCCGAGCACAGATACATCACCGTCGAATCGTCCTGCAGGGCAAGGAAGCCGTGCCCCAGGCCTTCGGACAGGTAGATCGTCCTGCGGTCCTTGTCGTCGAGCAGCACCGAATCCCACTGGCCGAACGTGGGCGAACCCTCGCGGATGTCGACCACGACATCGAACACCGAGCCGCGCACGCAGGTCACATATTTGGCCTGGCTGGGTGGCAGCTGCGCGAAGTGCAAGCCGCGCAACACGCCGGCGGACGAAACCGAACAGTTCGCTTGCCGGACATCGAGTCGGTGACCGGCGAACTCGGTGAATCCTTGGTCGGTAAGCCATTCGAAGAACAGGCCACGGGAATCGCCGTGAATGGTGGGGGTGATTTCCCATGCGCCGGGGACGGCGAGTTCGCGCACCTTCATTTTATTGACCACGCTCTTCGTAACGGGCTTCCGCGGCGTCTTTCAAAGGGCGCCACCACGATTCGTTGGCACGATACCAGTCGATGGTGGCGCTCAAGCCCTCCTCGAAATCGGTATGTTTTGGCGCCCAACACAGTTCGTCGTACAGCAGCGACGGGTCAATGGCGTAGCGCAGGTCGTGGCCGACCCGGTCGGTCACGTGGTCGAAGTCGTCGGGTTCGCGGCCCATCATCTTCAGCAGCGTGCGCAGCACGCTGAGGTTGTCGCGCTCGCCCTCGGAGCTGATCAGGTACGTGCGGCCGATCTCGCCCTTTTCCAGGATCCGCCGCACGGCGCTGTTGTGGTCGTCGACGTGAATCCAGTCGCGCACGTTGGCGCCGCTGCCGTACAGCTTGCACCGCCGGCCGGTGAGCACGTTGGTGATCTGGCGCGGAATGAACTTCTCGACGTGCTGGTAGGGCCCGTAGTTGTTGGAGCAGTTCGAGATCGTCGCTCGCACGCCGTACGACCGCACCCAGGCTCGGACCAGCATGTCGGCGGCGGCTTTGGTCGCCGAGTAGGGGCTCGAGGGGTTGTAGGGCGTCGACTCGGTGAACCGGTTGGGGTCGTCGAGCTCCAGGTCGCCGTAGACCTCGTCGGTCGAAATGTGATGCAGCCGCACACCGTGGCGGCGCACCGCTTCCAGGATGGTGAACGTCCCGACCACGTTGGTGTGCAGGAACGGCCCCGGGTCGTCCAGCGCGTTGTCCACGTGGCTCTCGGCGGCGAAGTGCACGACCGCGTCGGACTCGGCGACCAGCCGCGAGACGAGCTCGGCGTCGCAGATGTCGCCCACCACCAGCCGGATAGTGCCCTCGACGTCGGCCAGTGACTCGCGCCGGCCGGCGTAGGTCAGGGCGTCGAGCACCGTCACGGAGTCCTCGGGATGCTCGCGGACGGTGCTGTGCACAAAATTCGCGCCGATGAAGCCAGCGCCGCCGGTGACCAGTAGCCGCATGGTGAAACCCTAACCGAGCGAGTCGGTCAGCTTGCGGGAGTCAGCCCCAGCGGCCCGGCCAATTCGGTCAGCACGCGCACTACCTCGTCGTCGCCGGCCGCGTCGAGCACCTGGACCGCCACGTGGTCGGCGCCTGCGTCGATGTGCTCGTTGAGGCGTTGGGCGATGGCCTCGGCGGTGCCGTACGCCACCACCGCGTCGATCAGCTTGTCGCTGCCCGGCTTGCGGACGTCCGCTTCGGTGAAGCCGGTGCGCAGCCAGTTGTTCACGTAGTTGCTCAGGTCCAGGTAGAAGTCGGCGTACCTGCGGCCGACGGCGCGGGCTTCCTCCGCGTCGGTGGTCAGCACCACCTTGTGTTCGGGCGCGAGGAACACCGAGTTCCCGATCAGTTCGCGCGCCTTGGCGGTGTGTTCAGGGGTGGTCAGATACGGGTGCGCGCCGGCGCTGCGCTGCGTCGCCAACCGCAGCACGCGTGGGCCCAGCGCCGCCAGCACCCGGCGGCTGGTCGGCACCACCGCCGCGTCGAGCTCGTCGAGGTAGGAGACCAGCGCGTCGTACGGCTTGACGTACTCCTGGGTGTGTTCGGGATGTCCGACCCCGATCCCCAGCAAAAACCTTCCCGGATAGGCGCTTTCGATGCGGTGGAAGGATTCGGCCACCGGTTTGGCGTGTGCGGTCCAGATGTTGAGGATCCCGGTGGCCAGCTGCAACGATTCCGTCTCGGCCAGCGCCGGCTCCACCCAGGCCAGGTCGGCGTCGGGCGATCCGCCGATCCAGACGGCGCCGTAGCCGAGCGATTCGATCCGCCGCGCCAGGGCCGGGGTGATGGACCTGGACCCCAGCCACACGCCGAATCGGCCCAGGTCTGGTTTGAGTGCTACCGGCTCGGTCATCTACGTCCCCCTCGTGCGTCGTCTGCTAGCTCAGGCCGAGCGGCCCAGCCAATTGGGCCAGCGCCGGCACCAGGTTTTCATCCTTCGTCAGGACCTGCACGGGCACATGGTCGGCGCCCGCGTCGAGGTGCTCCTTCAACCGGGCCGCGATCGCCTCCGGCGTGCCGTAGGCGACGACCGCGTCGACAAAACGGTCGCTGCCCGGCTTCGTGACCTCCTCGTCGGTGAAGCCGAGCCGTTTCCAGTTGTTGCGGTAATTGGCGAGCTGGAAATAGATGTCGAGCGCCCTGCGGCCCACCGTACGGGCCTTCTCGGCGTCAGTGGTCAGCACCGCCTTGTGTTCGGGCGCCAGGAACGCCGACGGGCCGATCAGCTCGCGCGCCTGAGCGGTGTGCTCGGGGGTGGTCAGGTACGGGTGTGCCCCGGCGCTGCGCTCCGCGGACAGCTTGAGCACGCGGGGGCCGAGCGCGGCGACCACCCTGCAGGTGGCCACCGGCATCGTCAACATCTGGACCGCCGCCGCCAAGCCGGTGGCCGAGTCCTTCCACCGCATCGACAAGGCCTTCCCCGGCCGCTTCCTGCTCGGCATCGGCGTCGGCCATCCCGAGGCGCACACCGAATACCGCAAGCCCTACGACGCGCTGGCCGACTACCTGCAGCAGCTCGACGAATACGGGGTGCCCACCAACCGCAGGGTGGTCGCCGCGCTCGGCCCCCGCGTGCTCAAGCTGTCCGCGGAGCGCAGCGCCGGGGCACACCCGTACCTGACCACCCCCGAGCACACCGCTCAGGCGCGCGAGCTGATCGG
>NZ_LZKD01000147.1:0-1690 GCF_001668695.1 Mycobacterium sp. E2497 | reverse complement strand
AGGGTCACCCGGCTGCCGGCCAGCCCGGCATCGATCGCCGCCCTGCTGGAGCGGGGTGAACGATGAAACCGGCCGCGTTCGAATACCACCGCCCCGACACCCTCGACGACGCCGTAGGCCTGCTGGCCGAGCTGGGCGATGACGCGAAGATCCTGGCGGGCGGCCAGAGCCTGGTGCCGATGCTGGCGATGCGGCTGGCCTACTTCGACCATCTCATCGACATCTCCCGGCTGCCCGAGCTGCAGGGCATCGACCGCAGGGGCAACGAGCTGTGGATCGGCGCGGGCACCACGGAGGCGGCCGTGGGCGCCGACGACCAAGTGCGCCAAGCGGTTCCGCTGTTGACCCGGGCGACGCCGTTCGTCGGGCATTTCCAGATCCGCAACCGCGGCACCCTTGGCGGGTCGATCGCCCACGCCGACGCCGCCGGCGAATACCCCGCCGTGGCCCTGACGCTGGACGCGGTCATGGAGGTCGCCTCGCCGCGCGGGCGCCGCGAGATCGCGGCCGCCGACTTCTTCGCCGGAGTATGGGAGACCACGATGGACTCCGACGAGGTGCTGACCGGCGTGCGATTTCCCGTGTGGGACGGCAGATCCGGGTTCGCGGTGGAGGAGTTCTCGCGCCGGCACGGCGACTTCGCGATCGCGGGCGCCCTGGTCGCCGTCCAGCTCGACGACCGGGATCGGGTGTCGGGCTGCGCGATCGGGCTGCTGGGCATGGGGCCCACGGTGCGCCGCGCGACCGCGGCCGAGGTGGCGGCGGTGGGCAGGCCCGTCGCCGAGCTGGTGCCCGAACAGATCGGCGAAGCGGCCATGAGCGGGCTGGACGACGTTCCCAACGACCTACAGGGCTCGGCGTCGTACCGGCTGAAGGTGGGCGCCGCGATGGCCGGGCGGGCCTGGACACGAGCGACAGCCGAAGCGGCCACGGGGGCAAGCGATGCGTGAACACCCAATCGAACTGTCCGTCAACGGGACTCCGGTCACCGCCGCCGTCGAACCGCGGATGACGCTGGCGGACTTCCTGCGGGAGCGGTGCGGCCTGACCGGCACGCACCTGGGCTGCGAGCATGGGGCGTGCGGGGCCTGCACGGTCCTGCTGGACGGGGAGGCCGTGCGTTCGTGCCTGATGTTCGCGGTGCAGGCCGAGGGGGCGGAGGTGACGACGGTCGAAGGCGTTGCCGCACCGGACGGCACCCTGTCGCCCGTGCAGTCGGCGCTGCGGGAGTGCCACGGGCTGCAATGCGGCTTCTGCACGCCGGGTTTCGTCATGTCGCTGACCGCGCTGCTGCGCGACAATCCCGACCCCAGCGATCACGAGATCCGCGAGGGCCTGTCGGGCAACTTCTGCCGGTGCACCGGTTACCAGGGCATCGTGGCGGCCGCCCGCCGGGCCGCCGAGACCCAGTCGGTCACGCCGCGATAAAGCTTCCCCATCGGGGCGGCATCGTAGGCGCGCGGCTGCCGGGGGTTTCGCCACTTCGCGCGTAATCTGATTTCCCGGTATCGGGTGATCAGCGGGAGTGATGCGTGCGGTTTTCGCAAAGGGCACGGTGGAGCCTTGCCGGTGGATCCCTACTGATCGCGCCGGTGATGGTCAGTCCCGCACTCATCGACGCCTGTAGCACCACCGTCGCCGGCCGGCCCGTCGCGGCGCCGGGGGCCGGCCCGGTCGAACCCTCGTTCCC
>NZ_LZKD01000146.1:0-16752 GCF_001668695.1 Mycobacterium sp. E2497 | reverse complement strand
CGTGTACGCGCTGACCGGGTGCTTTGCGGCCGTGCGCAGCACGTCGACCCAGCGGACCGGTCCGGTGAGCTGACCCCGCAGCAGTTCCCGGGCCTCCTCGCCCGAGCGAACGTAGGTGCCGGTGACCGAACTGATCACCGGCAACGTGGGGTCAGCTCACCGGACCGGTCCGCTGGGTCGACGTGCTGCGCACGGCCGCAAAGCACCCGGTCAGCGCGTACACGGAGATTGGCCCGGGCCGCGTGCTCAGCGGACTCGCCCGGCGAACGCTCGGAGAGGTCTGCATCCGCTCCACTGGAGACCCGCGTCGCCTGACGGCGCTCTACCGCGAACTGGCACCGGATGCTGGCCCGTCGACGGCCTGCAACAGCCCGGCCCATCCATTAGCAGCAGTGATCCAAGAAGGGTGAAGAACATATGTCTCAACAGGAAAAGAACTTCGACACCGTCGTCCAGGAGGCAGTCGCCGCCGCGCTAGGCGTCGACATCGAGGAGGTCGTACCCGAGGCCACCCTGCTGGGTGACCTGGACGCCGAGTCCATCGACCTGCTCGACGTCCTGTTCCGCATCGAAAAGGCGTCGGGCGTAAAGATCAAGGTCGCGGACATGGCCGAACTGCTCCAGGGCGGCATACCCGACGAGGAATTCGCCGACGAGAACGACATCATCAACGAGGTCGGATTGGCTCAGCTCAAGAAGTCGCTGCCGCAGATCGATGTGGAGGAACTGGCCGGCAAGCTCACGGCGGACGAGGTGCTGACCCTGTTCACCGTTCAGAACCTGACGGATCTGGTGACCGAGCGTGCTGCCCGCTCCACAGCGTCAGTGTGAAACGGGGGAGGGGCGGCCGCCAGACCGCTCCGCCCCGTCGCCACTGCGGGTGCGGACCGGTGTGGACCTGGTCGAAGTGGCCCGGATAGAGGAGCTGATGACCTCGCAACCCGAGCTGAGGGAACGGGTGTTCACCTCCCGCGAGCTGGCCTACTGCTATCGGCGCAGAAGGGTGGGCGAGCACCTGGCATGTCGGTGGGCCGCCAAGGAGGCCGTGCTCAAGAGCCTGGGGACCGGGATGGGCCCGCGGATGGAGTGGACGGATATCGAGGTCGTCAATGACCGTGGCGGACGCCCCACAGTGCGGCTGTACGGCGAGGTGGCCGTCGTCGCCCGATCCCTAGACATGGACTACATCGACATCTCTCTGAGCCACGGCGGAGGACTCGCTGTCGCTCAGGCCGTCCTGGTGTGCCTGCCCTGCCCCTCGGCGCCGCCCCCTAGCGGGAGCCGCCCGTCCGCGGGGCTTCGGACACAGCACCAGCCCGCACCAGATACGGCGGAAGAAGACGATCCGGCAGGGCAGTCGGATCGGGCAGAAGGAGGCGATCGGTATGAGGCTTGACCGCCGGACCGCGCAGCTCGGACTGGGGCGGCCCAAGACTGGCGAAATGGCGCGGTTCCATCCGATGGGCCACGTCGACGGCGAGCAGATGCCGCGGACGGAGGCGGTGCTATGAACCGCAGGGTAGTCGTGACCGGCATGGGCGCCGTGACCCCGCTGGGCAACGACGCGCCGAGCACATGGCAGGGATTGGTCGAAGGGCGCAGCGGAGTCGGTCAGCTGACCACGATCGACACCACCGGCTTCGAGGTGACCATCGCCGGCGAGGTTAAGGACTTCACGCTCGGCGATGTGGTGCCCAGCTCGGTCGGTCTCCGCCATCTGTTACGGCCGGGCACCTTCGGTGTGGCCGCTGCCTGGGAGGCACTGCGCGACGCGGCCGTCGACAAGGAGACGTACGACAGCGCGGACATGGGCGTGGCCATGGGGGCGTGCGTGGACCGGCCGGACCTGCAGTGGCTGGTGGACGTCGGCGCGCTGCGCGACGAGACGGGTCGCGATGACGCGTTCATCCCGTACGCGCCCTCGGACGCGGTGGCCTACAGCCAGAACATCGCGGCGGCGGCCATGGCCCGGATGGTTGACGCGACCGGCCCGATGATGGGCCTGTCCACGGCCTGCTCAAGTTCCGGCCACGCCATTGGGGAGGCGTTTCGCGCCTTACAAGAGGGCGACGCGACGCTCATGCTCGCCGGCGGCTATGACTCGCTGACGACCTGGCTCGACGTGCTCTGCTTCAACCTGCTGGGCGCACTGACGAAGGACTACAACGACGCCCCGGAGCGGGCCAGCCGCCCGTTTGACGCTAATCGGTCCGGGTTCGTGCTCGGGGAGGGCGGCATCGTCGTAGTGCTCGAGGAACTGGAGGCGGCCCGGGCCCGCGGGGCGCGCATTCTTGCCGAGATCCTGGGTTACGGCACCAGCTTGAACGCCTGGCGGATAACCGATTCGCCGCCGGACGGCAGCGGAGCCATCGAATCCATCCAGGCGGCAATCGCGGACGCCGGTCTCGAGCCGACCGACATCGACTACGTCGTAGCGCACGGCACCAGCACTCCGGGCAACGACCTCTCGGAGACCACTGCGATCAAGAAGGTGTTCGGTGACGCCGCCGAACGGCTGGTGATTAGTTCACCCAAGTCGATGGCCGGTCATCTCACCGCGGCGGCCGCCGGTTTGAGCGTGTTGGCGGCCATCGGGGCGATCAACAACTCAGTGGTGCCGCCGACCATCAACCAGGAGGCACCCGACCGGCGTCTCGGCCTCGACTTCGTCCCGAACACAGCTCGCGAGCGAGACGTGCGGTACGCCCTCGTTAACGCGTTCGCCTTCGGTGGCACCAACGTCGGGCTAGTCGTGGGGCGCTACGAGGAGGAGCGATGACGACCGCGCAGCGGATCCGAACTACAACACCGCACAACGGCACCGGGCGCCAGGTCGTCATCAGTGGTATCGGAGTGCTGACCGCGCTGGGCGAGGGCCCCGAGGCCAACTGGAAGGCCCTGGTGACCGGCAAGTCCGGGATTGGCCCGATCAGGGCCTACGATCCGTCGCCGCTGCAAACCCGACTGGGTGGCGAAATCGCCGATTTCGACGCGTCCCGGTTCGCCACCAGGCGCCAGCTGCGCACCATCAACCGAGGCGACTGCCTGGCGCTGGCCGCCGCCAGGCTCGCCCTCGACGACGCGGACCTGCCGCACACCCAGACTGGCGGCGACGAGCTCGGCCATCGGGCCGGCCTATATCTCGGCGGAAACAAGTCGCTCGGGCGCACTGAGCAGCTGATCGACGAGCTGAAAACCATCCGCCGGCCAGACGGTACCGCCGACCTCGCGCACCTTGCGCGACACGGCGATCGCATCATGCCGCCACTGTTCTTCGTCGAGGGGCTGCCCGCCGGCGCGGTGTTCAACATCTCGCAGGTGTACGGCATCCGGGGCTCCAGCAGCTTCTTCGCGGGCTACGCGGACGCCGGTGCCACCGCGATCGGCCGGGCCATGCGCGCTGTGCGACGCGGGGACGCGGATGTGGCGATCGCCGGCGGCTACGACGACGCCACCAGCTGGTGGTCGATGACGCTTCTGGACAGGCTTGGCCTCCTGACCACCCGCAACGAGCGGGGGCGCGGGGCGTACCGGCCCTACGACCGGGGCCGCGACGGAGGGCTCCCCGGCGAGGGCGCCGCGCTGCTGGTGCTCGAGGAGAAGCAAGCGGCGCTCGACCGCGGCGCCCGGATCTATGCAGAGCTCAGCGGTTATGGCGCCGGCCATGACGCTCGTACACCACCGGCCGCAGACCCGGAGGGACGCGGTTTGGCCCGAGCGGTGCGGCGCTCGCTCGACGACGCCCGGCTGGCTGCCGACGACCTCGGCTACGTTGCCGCCGACGGCTCCGGGACCCGGCTAGGGGACTCCGGCGAGGCTGCCGCTCTGCGTGCCGCGCTGGGCCCCGCCGTCCGGTCGGTGCCGGTGAGCTGTGTCAAGCCGCAGACCGGTCATCTCGTCGGGGGCGGCGGTGCGCTCAACGCTGCCGTGGCCGCGCTGGCCCTATACCACGGGTCCGTGCCCGCGACGCTCAACCTCGATGACCCCGACCCGGCCTGCGATCTGAACCACGTCCGCGGCAGCGCCCGCGAGTCTCAGCCCTCCCATGCGATGGCTCTGGCCCGGGGCATCGAGGGCCAGGCCGTGGCGCTGACCCTGTCCAGGCACGCGTAAGCGGGCGAACGCTGCTGTTCAGAGAGGGAGCAGACGAAAGTGACTGACGTTCCTGACCCGGCTGTCAGTGTGATAATCGCGTCGGTTGGCGCGGTCACCTCGCACGGCGGTTCGGCTGCAGCCCTGTGGGACGGGGTGCGCGCGGGGCGAGTATCTATTGCGCCGGTGCGCCGCCTGCCCATGGACGACTACCAGACCGCCCTGGGTGGCGAGGTCACTGAGAGCTGCTCACCCAGTTACGACTACGCCCCGGGCTCCGACAGCCGTGATCTGTCCGTCGACTACGCCCTGACCGCCGCCGCGGAGGCCATGGCAGGCTCAGGTCTGCGGGTCGACGCGGACATCCCGGCCGAGCGGTGGGGCGTCGCGTACGGTACCTGCCACGGCGGCTGGCGCAGCGCCGAACTCGCCTTGCGCGAGCTGCGGGAAGGCAACACACCCGACTGGCACCGCTACACGTTCGTACCGCCACACGCCGGTGCGGAGGCGCTGTCGGCAGCATTCGGTCTCAAGGGGCCGGTGTTCAGCGTCAACACGGCATGTGCCTCGAGCGCGCACGCGATGGCCCATGCCCTGGACGTGATCCGGGCGGGGCGGGCCGATGCGATGCTGGTCGGCGGCGCGGATGCCTTCACCGAGTCGGCGTTCGCCGGGTTCAGCAGCCTGTGGTCGCTCTCTCCGCGGCCAGCGGCGCCCTACTCTAAGGACCGGTCCGGGCTGACCCTGGGCGAGGGCGGCGGGATGCTGGTGTTGCTCTCCCGGCGGGTCGCGGAGCGGACCGGTTCCCCGGTCATCGCGGAGGTACTGGGTTATGGCCTGTCCGCCGACGGCTATCACCCGACGGCCCCACACCCCGAGGGCGAGGGCGCAGCCCGGGCGATCCTCGCAGCGCTCGATTCTTCGGATCTGACACCCGACGACGTCCGGTACATCAACGGACACGGCACAGGGACGCCGAAGAACGACACGGCTGAGAGCAAGGCGGTGCTCGCCGCGCTTGGCGAGAGTGCCGCAAAGACCGCGCTGTCCAGTACCAAGTCGATGATCGGCCATCTGCTGGGCGCTGCGGGTGCGGTGGAGGGCATCGTCACCGTGCTGGCCCTGCGTGACCAGGTGGTGCCGCCCACTGCGTCCTTCACCGAGCCGGATCCCCAGTGCGGCCTTGACCCGGTGGCAGGCACGGGCCGGCCGATGGTGTTGGACACCGCGCTGTCCAACAACTTCGGATTCGCCGGCGCCAACGCCACCATCGCTTTCGCCCGCGCCGGCGGCGCCTACGCGCCGGCGCCGGCCGGAGCCCCGGAGGACGTCGTGGTGACCGGATTCGGTGCGATCACCTCGGCCGGCGAGGGTCCCGAGGCTCTTTGGGCGGCCTATGCGGCCGGGCGCCAGCAAGGTGTTTCGGAGCATGGTCTGCGGTTGGCGCGGGCCGAGTTCGACCGTTCGGCCGCCGGCTCCGCCAGGGAGCGGCGGCGGATGGACAAGGTTTCTCAGCTCGCCGTCGCCGTGTGCAGAGCCGCCCTGAGCGCGGCGGGAGCGGAAGATGACGCGGACGCAGTCGCCGCGACAGGCGTAGTGCTCGGCACGGGCATCGGGCCGATGGAGTTCAGCGAACGTTTCACCGTCCCGGTTCTGCGCGAAGGCGCCCGGGCCGCAAACCCCGCGGTGTTCCCGTTCACCGTGTTCAACGGGGCGGCCGGAATGGTCGCCATGGCCCTGGGCACCAAGGGGCCGACGTCGACGCTGACGTCGGGGCATGCAGCGGGCGCCGCGGCATTGGGGGTCGCGTACGACATGCTGCGCGCCGGACGTGCCGAGCGGCTGTTGGTGCCCGCGGTCGAGGCGTTCTCACCCGCCGTGCTGGCCGCGTACCACGGCATCCCGTTGTTCGGTTCGGCGGCCGGGCGCCGGTACACGCTTGCCGAGGCCGGTATCGCACTAATGCTGGAGCGCCGGTCGAGCGCCGAGCGACGCGGCGCCCCGGTGCACGCCGAGGTGCTGGGGTACGAGACCGCATCAGATGCGCGTGGCATCGGCCGTTGGGACCCGAGTGGTAACGGCATGGAGAGGGCGATGCGCGGGGCACTGCGCGGCGCCGGGCTCAAGCCGAACGACGTCTCAGCCGTCTGGGCGAACGCGGCGGGCCTGGCTGCCGTCGACCGTCCTGAACAGGCCGCCGTCGAGCGGGTGTTCGGCACGGGCGGGGTGCGGTTCGAGGCTCCGAAGCGGATACTCGGCGAGCCGATCGGCGCGGGTGCCCAGCTCTCGGCGGTCCTCGCCGTCGGTACCTGGCGCGAGGGCGGGAGCCGCAGCCCTGTCCTGATCAACAGCTCATCTCTCGGCGGCACCCACACCTCGCTCGCCCTGTCCCCCGCACCCCTCCAAGGAACGGAGTCCGGCCAATGACCGCCACGTACGACGTGAAGATCCTCTCCAGCGGCAGCTTTGTCCCGGGAGAACCATTGGACAATGCGACGCTCGAGAAGTATGTCGGACCGCTGCCGGACGACGTCCTCGACGGCATTCAGGTCAAGACCAGGCACTGGATGATCGACCCGGCGACCGGCGAGCACACGATCAACAACAGCCGGATGGCTGAACGTGCTTCCCGGCAGGCGCTGGAACGGGCTGGTCTGGAGCCCGACGAGGTCGACCTGATCGTGGTGTGCACGGCGACGCCGGAGTACACGCTGCCCAACGTCGCCACCACCCTGCAGCACTACCTGGGTCTGGAGAGTGTCGCCGCGATCGAGATCCGCGGGGCCTGCGCGGGCTGGGTACAGGCGCTGGACCTGGCCCGGCGGCACCTGGCCGACGGGACGGCGCGCACCGCCCTCGTCGTGGGGAGCGACGTCGCCTCGCCGCTGATGGCGCCGCTTTTTCTGGGCACTGACCCGGCGCGCGTACGGATGCGGGACCGGTTGACGCTGTACACATTCGGCGACGGTGCGGCGGCCGTGGTGATGCAGGCTGAACCGGCGGAGGTATCGGCGGACGAGTTCACCTTCATCAACGCCTGCGTGGGTGGCCTGCGAAAGCCCGGCATGGAAATCATTGGCGGCGGTACGGACGTGCCGCAGGCCGAGCAGATGCGCCGGCGCCAGCTGATCCAGATGAAGATCGATGTCCCCGGCACCTCCAAATTCGGGCCACGGGTCTTCGTCCGCGCGATTCAGGAGATGGCACGGAAGGAAGGCCGGGCGCTTGAAGAGTTCGACGCGATCGTGCTGCCGGAGGGCAACGCAGACTACTTCGCCGACGAGTACACGGCCGCCGGCCTGTCCGCCGAGGACAACCAGGCACTTACCGGGCGGATCGTGGAGAACCTCGCCGCGGTGGGGGCGACCGGCTCGGCTGCGGTGCCGCTGTCCCTGGACGCGGGTTGGACCTCGGGGCGCATCCGGCCGGGAGACCGGATCGTGCTGCTTGGCATCGAGGCCAGCCGGTACGTGTACACCGGGCTTTCGGTCACCTGGCGGGCGCCCCTGCCGCCTTTGACGGCCGACAGCCAGTTTTCAGACACCCCCGACTCTTACCCGGATGGCGCGATGGCTGGGCTGAGCGGTTAACCCAACTGCCGCCGAGTCGTCCGCACTGACCCGAAGGAGAAGTCATGTCCGCAGAAACGCCCCATGTCAGACGCCGGGTTCTCATCGCCGGCGGCGGGATCGGCGGGATTGCCACCGCACTGGCCTTGCAGCAGCGGGGTATCGACTCCGTCGTCTTCGAACGCGCACCCCGACTCCGCGACGGCGGCGCCGGACTGCACATCTGGACCAACGGCATGCTGGCTCTGGCCTACCTCGGAGTCGCCGAAGAGGTAGCCAAGATCGCTCCCGCGCAGTCCGTGTGCCACTTCGCGACCTCGACCGGTCGGGTCATCGGCGAGTACCCGGTGGGCCAATTCGTCGAGCGCTACGGGCAACCCACCGTCGCCATCAGCCGCTCCGACCTGCACGACATTCTGCGTAAAGCCGTGACAGCTCCCATCGTCACTGGCGCCGAAGTCACCGGGTATACCGAGCATGCCGATGGGGTGAGCGTTCACTTCGCCGACGGCACCTCCGAGGAGGGCGACATGCTGGTCGGATCCGACGGCATCCATTCCACCGTCCGCGGCCGGCTGCTGGGTCCCGAACCTCCCGACTACACCGGCTACATCGCTTGGCGTGGCCACGCCAACATGACTCCTGCGGAGTTCCCGCCCGGCACCTTCCGAGCGCTGTTCGGTCCCGGAACCCGCTTCACGTATTACGACATTGCCCCCGGCGTCGTGCACTGGATGAGCGTCGCCAACGGCCCCGCCGGCCTGCGCGACGAGGGCACGCCCGAGCAGACCCTGGACATGCTGCGCGCCAGGCACGCCGGCTGGATCGCCCCGGTTCAGCAGATTCTCGACGCCACCACTCCGGAGAGCATCCTGCGCAGCGATGTCATGGACCGCAAACCAGACTCTGTCTGGGGACGGGGGCGGGTCACCCTGCTAGGCGACTCCGCGCACCCCATCAGCTTCAACATCGGGCAGGGCGCCTGCCTGGCAATCGAAGACGCCCTGGTCCTGGCCGATCATCTCGCCACGCCCGGTGCCACCATCACCCAGGCGCTGCGCGCCTACGAGGCCGAGCGGCAGCAGCGAACCCGGCCGATGCAGTTGTTGGCGCACCGGATCGGCGTGATCGGCGCCCTGCAGAACCCGGCCGCCATCTGGTTGCGCGACCGGATTCTCAAACTCGTCTGGAATCGCACCTTCCACACCGCGGAACACGAACACGTCGCGTACGGCATGCGGTGGGCCCCCAGGAGCACCGCCAGCGCGACATGAGCGTGTTCGGAACCGCCGAGACCGATGAGAGGACTGCTGTCTTGACCACTGCGACCAGGATCCCGCCAGCGTGGGAAAGCGCTGAGGAACGCAACAAGGCGACCATCCGGCGGGTCTTCGCCGAGTTCGTCAACCAGGGCGACTTCTCGCTGGTCGACGAGCTCTACCGGCCGGACGTCGTCGACCACGCCGGCCTGCCCGGCGCGCCCGAGGGCGCCGAGGGCGTGAAATACACCATCGCCGGACTGCGTGAGGCGTTCCCCGACTTCCACGTCACCATCGAGGACATCAGTGCACACGACGACATGGTCGTCATCCACAACACCTGGCGCGGCACTCACCAGGGCGATCTGCTGGGGGTGGCGCCCACCGGCCGTGCGTTCCTTTCCGTCGGCATCGTCATTTGGCGGTTCGACGAGGAGGGCAGGATCGCCGAGCGATGGGAGCATGGTGTGGCATCCAACATGTTCGCCGCGCTCGGCCTGCGGATGCTGGCCCCCCGCAAAGGCGGCCGGAGCACCGTGGACGGCGTCCGGTCCGTGGTGCGCACGGTGCCGTTGAACAACGAGAAGGCCAGCGCCTGGCACCTGCTCATCGCCGAGTTGCAGGGGCCGCGCCGACGCGACTACGAGGCCTCCCGGCGGAGGCTGGGCATCACCCACGAGGTGCTCCGCATCGACCCTCGGCCCGATCAGGACTACGCGATCGTGCACTTCGAGACCGTGGCACCGGAGCGGACCAGGAAGCGCTGGACTGAGTCACAGCACCCCTTCGACCAGTGGCTGCGTGAACAGATCCTCGACATCCACGGCGAGGATCCGTGGGCGGCCCCCGTCACATCCGCCGAGTCGGCCGGTCTCACCTGGACAGCGCCACCACGACTCACCCCTAACCGCCCCGATGGCTCCCCTTAGCGACTCCGGCGGCACCGGTCGGTCTGCAACCGACAAGGACACCGTGAGCGTGCCCGGGACGGACCGAAATATGCCGTCGCAGACCCAGTCGGCCGGGGTCCGCACGATCCTCCTTGAGGCTGCGGGCCTGACCCTGTCCGGCCTGTTGGCCGAGCCGCCCGACAGGCAGCCACGGGCGACCGTCCTCGCGGTGCACGGTGGCGGCATGCGCGCGGGCTACTTCGACGGGCAGGCCCAGCCTGACTTATCTCTGCTCACGCTGGGCGCACAGCTCGGCTTCACGGTCCTGGCGCTCGACCGGCCCGGGTATGGCCGCTCCGCGGCGCAGGTACCCGACGGCATGACCCTCGACGAGCAGGCCGCCGTCCTGCCCGGGGCTCTCGACGCGTTCGCCGAACGGCACGCCGTCGGGAAGGGCTTCCTGTTGCTGGCCCATTCCTACGGCGGCAAACTCGCCCTTGCGACCGCCGCGCGCACCCCCGGACTGCTTGCGCTGGATGCCTCCGGTATCGGCCACCGATTCAACTTCGATTCGGCCGACCGGACACTGCTCCGCCGCCGCATGGAATGGGAACGCAACTGGGGACCGCTGGGTCTCTACCCCCCAGGCACTTTCCGCGCGGCCGAGGCGCTGGTCGCCCCCGTGCCCGCCCGCGAGGCCGCCGAGGTGTACCTGTGGCCGGCGAGGTTCGAGGAACTGGCGCCGCGGATCGAAATCCCGCTGCGGCTGACGTTTGCCGAGCACGAGGCCTGGTGGCTTCACGACGAGCCGGACATCGCGGACTTGTGCTCCCGGCTGACCAAGGCACCCGTCGTCCGGGTGGAACGCCAACCCGACGCGGGCCACAACATCAGCCTCGGCCGGGTCGCCCGCTGCTACCACCTGCGCGCGTTTGCCTTCTTTGAAGAGTGCCTGCAAGCCACTCCGAAGACCCCGGCTCGGCCAACGCGCACCCCCGGGGAAGCGACATGACCAGGCCCTCCGAACCGATGCCGCCGCTACCTCACCACCAAGCTGCGGCGCTTTGACGAGCACTTCACCACTTAGCCCTCAAGGAGATGAACGATGAGCGTGAACAGAGAGACGACCGGCGCGCGCACCGACGATGCGGCGGTCCTGATCGGTGGTACCCGCGAGCGGATCGATGCGCTGGACGAGCGGATCATCGCTTTGGTGCTTGAGCGCATGTTCGTCTCGGACAAAATCCAGCAGGCTCGGATCACCTCGGGCGGCTGCCGGGTGCATCTCTCGCGCGAGATGCAGGTCCTCAGACGGTATCGCGAGTCGCTTGGCAAACCCGGCACGGCCTTCGCCATGGCCCTGCTCGATCTCTGCCGGGGCCAGTTCTGAGCGTGCGCGGTTGTGTCGTTCACGACCGCGCGTCTGAGCAACAGCAAATTTCAAGAGGGCGATTCGCCGACCGTTGACACGGGATCGTTTCCTGGGAGCCGGCTGTCGATCGCGCTCCCGCAAAGCATTCTGAGGCTGGCTGACCCGTCTGCCCGAGTTCGACACCTCTCTCACTTCATCGATGTTCGGCAACGACGTCGCCGCGTGTTGGGGCGCACGTGGGCAAATGATGGTAGCCAAATTACGACCGTGCAGCCGCCCGTATAGCGCGTCACCCTGGCAATCCATCCCGCATCAAGATGCGCTCCAGTTCGGCGCCCGTCCCGGTGTCGAACGATTAATCCCAAGAGCCCGATGCGGCAACAGAAGAAGGCCGCTCGACTCAACCGCTCGAGTGAGAACGGGGACGCTATGGAACGTGCGCATCCTTCGGCCGACAACCTGTATCGGCTGCTCATGGCGCCTGCGGACGGCACCCCGGACAAACCTGCAGTGGTCGAGGCAGACGAGAACGGAACTCTGGAAGAGATCTCCTACCGGCGCCTCGACGGCCAAATCCGGGAGTACGCAGCGGTCTTGGACAGCCTCGGGCTTGATGTCGGTGACCGCGTAGCAGTCGAGGCGGACACCTCGGCAGCCTCGGTGGCCATGCTGCTGGCGTGCTCGATGCTCGGTTTGGCGTTTGTGCCGGTGAGCCCGCAGACGCCGGACACCCGCCTCCGGGCGATCCTGCAGTCGGTCGAACCGGAACTGCACGCACGGGCGGACGGCATCAAGCACAGGGAACTGCCAGAGGCAAGCGGCAGTGCGCAGTTCGGCTCGAACGGCCTGGTGATCGAGCGCGCGCCGGCGAGCAAGGCGCGCCGGCGCCGGAACGTGGTCGCCACCGATACCGCGTACATCATCTTCACCTCCGGTTCGACCGGTTGTCCCAAAGGCGTGGTGATGAGCCACCGGGCAATTGTGACGTTCCTCCGCGCGATGCTGGACGACGGATTGGCCGGACCCGACGACAGGGTTGCCAGCACATCACCGCTCCAATTCGACTTCGCGCTGTTCGGGATCGGCGTGGCCCTGAGCAGCGGTGCCACACTCGTACCCGTTCGGCGGGAGCACCTCAGCTCACCTCGGCGCATGGTCGCTGTCCTGCGAAACGCCGAGGTCACCCAGATTCACGGCGTTCCGTCACTATGGCGACCCGTCCTGCGCCACGATCCAGATTTGCTCAAGGAATTGGAGGGGCTGCGCTCAGTCGTATTCGCTGGCGAGGAGTTCCCGATCCCTGAGATTCGCCAGCTGCAGGCGGTGCTTCCCGGCGTCAGCCTCATCAACGGCTACGGAGCGACAGAGTCGATGGCCGCCTCGTTCACCCATGTTCCGCATCCGCTGCCGACCGAGCAGGACCGACTGTCGATCGGACACGCCCACGCAGGGGCCGAGATGACCCTGGTGGACGATCACGGACAGGTGGTCACCCGGCCCGGCCTGATCGGGGAGATCTACCTGCGTAGCCCGGCGCTGTTCACCGGCTACTGGAACGACCCCGAGGCCACAGCCGCAGTGCTGGTGTCCGACCCGGTCGAGCCGCGGCATGGGCAGACAGTGCTTCGCACGGGCGATCTGGCCCGCCTGGGTTCAGCGGGCGAGCTCTACTTCGTGGGCCGATCCGACTACCAGGTACAGGTCCGCGGAAATCGGGTGGAGCTGGGCGAGGTGGAGAGCGTCCTCACTCGCTTTCCCGCCGTGACGGCGGCCGCGGCGACCCTGGTAGCGCGGTCGGGGGACCACATTCTGATGGCGGCCGTCGTCCTCGACCGCCCGGAATCGGAACTCGACGAAGTCGCTGCACTCGCGTTCTGTGCGCGGGAGCTGCCCACCTACATGGTGCCTCGGTCGATTTACACCTTGCCGGAGCTTCCCTTGACCGAAAACGGGAAGGTCGATCGCGCGTTGCTCAGGCAACGGCTGGCCGCTCCCGAAAGCACGTCCGAATTACAACCCGCTACGAACGCTTAGGAGCTACACGTGGTCTTCACCCTGTCCCTAGATCGGCGGGTTCGGCTGACCGAGATCGAGTCGACCGCGGTCTCAGCCGTTCCTGTGGCCATCGACGACGCCGTTTGCGCACGGGTGGAAACTTCCCGCCAAACGCTGGAGAAGTTCGTCGCGGAGGGGCGCGTCATTTATGGCGTCAACACCAGTATGGGCGGGTTCGTCAATTGGCTGGTTCCGGTATCCATGGCACGCCAACTGCAGGAGAACCTGCTCAATGCAGTGGCGACCAACGTTGGCAAACATCTCGACGACGCCATGGTCCGCGCGATCATGTTGTCCCGCATTGTGTCGCTTGCCCGTGGTAACTCGGCCATTTCCTTGGCCAACCTGGAAAAGCTCATTGCGGTACTGAACTCGGGTGTCGTGCCGTGCGTGCCCGAGAAGGGATCGCTCGGCACCAGCGGCGACCTCGGGCCGTTGGCCGCGATCGCACTGGTGTGCATAGGCCAGTGGAAAGCGAGGCTGGATGGCGAAGTCCTACCGGGCGCCGAGGCGCTGCAACGAGTCGGCATCGTGCCGATGGAACTCAGTTTCAAAGAGGGACTGGCGCTGATCAACGGCACCTCCGGCATGGTGGGGCTGGGCAGCATGAGCGTTGCCCGGGCCCGGCGTCTGCTGCAGTCATATCTGCTCGTGTCGGCCCTATCCGTGGAAGCCCTCGTCGGCAAGACCAAGCCATTCCATCCGCAGGTTCACAAGCTCAAGCCGCACAAGGGACAGCAGGAGGTCGCCAGATTCCTGTGGGACACGTTGGGCGACTCCGGCCTCGCGGTCGACGAGCTCGACACGGAGCACCTTCTCTCGGCTGAGATGGGGGACACCGCAAAGGCGGGATCGCAGTCGATCGAAGACGCGTACTCAGTTCGGTGCACACCGCAGATACTGGGGCCGGTGATGGATAGCGTCGCCACGATCGCGCGGGTCGTCGAGGACGAGCTCAACTCCTCCAACGACAATCCGCTGATCGACCCGGATGAGGCCGAGGTGTTCCACAACGGGCACTTCCACGGGCAATACGTGTCGATGGCAATGGACCACCTGGTCATCGCGATGACCACGCTGATCAACCTGTCCAACCGAAGGATCGACCGATATCTCGACGCCGGCAACAGCAACGGGCTTCCGGGCTTTCTGTGCCGGGAAAACCCCGGCCTGCGGTTGGGGCTGATGGGCGGGCAGTTCATGACCGCCTCACTGACCGCAGAGACCCGGGCGAAGGCAATGCCCATATCCATTCAGTCGTTGACCTCGACCGGAGACTTCCAGGACATCGTTTCCTTCGGCTTCGTCGCGGCCAGGCGCGCCAACGAAGTGTTGGAAAATGTCGCGCACGTGGTCGCTTTCGAACTGCTGTGCGCCTGCCAGGCCGTTGACATCCGAGGCGCCGAGGGCCTGTCGACCGCGACCCGGCGGCTCTACGAACAGACGCGTCAGGTGGTCCCATATCTCGACCGGGACATAACAATCACAGACTACGTAGAAGAGCTCGCGCAGCGCCTCGTCGCTCATCCGGGCATGGGCTGAGGCTGTCGTGCGCGCCTCGACTCGGACAGCGACGGTGTTTGACGCGCTCGACCGCCCACCGCAGACCGAGCACACCCCAGAGGGCACTCGGGTATCCGTGCGGTTGGCCGTAGAACGGGCAGCCGCGCAGATGGCCGGCCACTATCCTGACTTCCCGATCCTGCCGGGGGTTCTCCTGATCGAATGTGTCCGTCAGGCGGCCAGTTCAGCCCGCGGCGCCGAACTTCGGCTGTGCAGCGTCGGCCGCGCTCGCTTCGTCCGACCCCTGCTTCCGGGCGACGAACTGGAACTCTCCCTGCTGCTGACTCCTCAGGCGATCGGGCGGGTCGGGGTGGTCGCTCGCGGCGTGCGTGCCGACGGTCAGACGGCAGCGGAGGTGCACCTCACGCTCGAACCGGCGGGGGTCTGATGTTTGACCACAGCCAGGTGCGCGGTCTACTCCGGCAGCGCCCCCCGATGCTTCTGCTCGATACCGTGCGGGAGTTTTCGCCGCCCAATTCGCTCGTCGCCACCAAGGCTGTCACGGGCGGGGAAGACTGCTACCGGGACATGGAAGACGGAACCGGAATCGAGGGATTCCGGTATCCGTCTGCGCTCGTCCTCGAGTCGTTCGGCCAGGCTGCCTCGCTCCTGTGGTCGCTCGCCGAGCTCGGCCCGCCGGACGAGCTCCCGCTGATGGTCGGCGTCCGCGACCTTGCCTTCACCGCATCAGCCATTCCCGGGGAAGTGCTGGAACACCACGTAGAGCTCCAACATCGTTCCGGGGCGCTCGGTGAGTTCAGCGGTGAGACGCGAGCAGGCGGCCGAACCATTCTCACCGTGGGCTCATTCCTGGTCGTCTCCCGCCCGGCCGCGAGCTTGCTGTCCTCCAGTCCGGTGCCGCCGCAATCGAAGGATGTCAGATGAACGATACGGACAACGCACTCGCAAGGATCCGCGAGATCGTGGCAGAGGTCCTGGCGATGAATCCGGCCGGGATCGACGACACCGCCGACTTCGTTGAGCGTTACCACGCGGACTCACTCAATCTGATGGAGATCACGGCAAAAGTGGAGAAGGAGTATCAGGTGACTCTGCCGCAGAGTGAGCTGCAGCAGGCGTACACCGTCACCGCCTTGTGCGAGGTGGTTGCCCGGCAAACGACCTGAGCGACTGATCGGGGCGATCTGAAGGTGGGCCTGCTGCACCGGGCCGATGGGGAAGCCAGTGGCCCCAACCATCCCGGGAGTGCGGCCCTGAAATCAAGGAGAGTGTTCATGGAGATTGCTACCACTGTCACGGTTCTCGTTGGGCTGCTCGGTGCAGGCGTGACGTATGGCACCGACACATTCGCAGCGGTCGTGTGGGATTCCGCGCTCAAACGCCTCACGAAGGCCGAGCTGACCAGAGTTGTCGGCTTCGTCCACTACTACGGTGATAGGCGCCTGCCCATCCCGGGAGCCATCGGCGCTGTGGCCATTGTGTCTTCGGCGATCCTCGCGTTCGTCGGGCACGATCCGGCCGCAGGAGGACTTCGTGCTGCGGCCGCTGTGCTCACGTTGGTCTGGCTGGCGATCTACTTCATCGTGGCTAAGCCGATCAACGCTAGATTCACCGAAGCGGCGTTGCAGGGTAATGAACTCGATGACGGCCCGTCGCTGGAAGCCGCCTGGAACCGCGTGATCATTCCGCGCGTGCTCTTACTGGCCGGCGTCATCGTGCTGCTGGGCCTTAGCCTGTACCACCACCATTCAGGTTGAAATCCCCACACCGCCAATGAGATACGCCTTGCTAGCGATGCCCGCGCCGGGCGGCCTGGGAGCCGGTCCGGGTGGGGCCGATGCACGGTCGCGAGCCGCGATCGACCATCCCGGGGGCACCGTCGGCGCAGAAGGGAATGGACCGATGAACTGGACCGTCGACATTCCGATCGACCAGCTGCCGTCGCTGCCGCCGTTGCCTGTTGACTTGCGGGCGCGTTTGGACGCTGCGCT
>NZ_LZKD01000145.1:0-15608 GCF_001668695.1 Mycobacterium sp. E2497 | reverse complement strand
GTGATCGCGTGCGGGGACTGCGCCATCAACCGAGGGGTCTTCGCCGGCGCCTGGCGTGGGCGGCGCGGGTTCGGCGATTCGGCCGACCTTCAAGGCTTTGCTGAACCAGCCCATGCGCGCTACTCCGCACCGCCGGACCGCAGGTCCTCCAGCATCGCCACACGGTCGCTGAGCACGCCGGTGAGAACCTTGCGCGCCACCATCAACAGTTCGGCGATGTCCGGTGAGGCGATCGAATAGATCATCGTGTTGCCGTCGCGCAGCGCGTCGACCACACCGGCCCGGCGCATGACGCCGAGCTGCTGGGACAGGTTCGAGGCTTCGAGCCCGACCTCCGGCAGTAATTCGGCGACCGACTTGTCGCCCGTCACCAGCAGCTCCAGGATCCGGACCCGCGCTGGATGCCCCAGGGTCTTGAAGAACTCCGCCTTGAGCTTGTACAGCGGCTCCGTCACGATCCTGCTCCTGAAGACTACGAACTTCCTACGTTTGAACGATTGAAGAATTTATCATATTGTGCTGCGGCGTTCACGTCGAGCGAGCTGGATCGCCGGTGTTCAGTCGCGCGCGGGCAACGTCGTCAAGAAAGACTCGACCGCCTCGCGGTACGCCCGCGGCGCTTCGTCGTGGATCAGGTGACCGGCGTCTTCGACATGCAAATACTTTGCGGCGGGCTGGGTTTCGGCCATGTCGCGCATCTGCCCCGCCGGTGTGACCGAATTGCCCGCCTCGATGAGCAGCGCCGGGGCGCGCACCGCCCGCCACTGCTCCCAGAAGTCGCGGGTGCCCCATTCGGCGGCGATCTCGATCCACCGGGCGGGGTGACCGTGCAGGCGCCACCCGGTGGCGGTCCGGTCGAAGGCCTCCAGGAAGTACCGCCCCGCGACGGGCCCGAACTCCTCGATCACCCGCTCCGCGGAGTCGAACTCGACCGGAAGGGCGTGCAGCCACGGCTCCCACGGACCGGTGGTGCGCCCGCGAAAGTCCGGGGCCATGTCCTCGAGGACCAGCGCGGACACCAGTTCGGGATGCTGCGCGGCCAGACACCACGAGTGCAGGGCGCCCATCGAATGGCCGAGAAGCCTGACCGGCGCCTGCAGCGTGCGCACGGCGTCGGCCAGGTCGGCGACGAACCGTTCGGTGCTGATCGGGTGCGGGTCGTCGACGTCACGACCCCGATGCCACAAGGCGTCGTAGGTGTACACCGCACCCAGTCGGGTCAGCCACGGCAATTGCCGTGACCACGTGGTGCCGCGCCCCATCAGGCCATGCACCAGCACCAACGGCTCGCCTTGCCCCCCGCGGCAAGACAGCAGATCATCGGGCATGTCACCATCCTGCGTGCGCCGCCCTGCGGTCGGACAGGCGGGGCGAGAGGGTAGCCTAGCGGCATGTCGCCAGTGGTGAAGATCAACGCAATCGAGGTACCCGCCGACGCCGGCCCCGAGCTGGAGAAGCGGTTCGCACACCGGGCGCACGCGGTCGACAACCAGCCCGGCTTCCTCGGGTTTCAGCTGCTCCGCCCGATCAAGGGCGAGAACCGCTACTTCGTCGTGACGCAGTGGGAGTCCGAGGAGGCGTTTCAGGCGTGGGCGCAGGGACCCGCCATCGCGGCCCACGCCGGTGAACGGGCGAACCCGGTGGCGACCGGGGCATCGCTGCTGGAATTCGAGGTTGTGATGGACGTTGCCGGCAGCAAGCAGGCTGGCTAGCGGGTTCTCGGCCCGGCGCCGCGCGGTGGCGTTGAGTGCCGCCGCCGCCTTGGCAGTGACGTTCGCGCCCGGTTGCGCGCCCTCTCACTCCCCCCAGGCGAACGCGGCCAATCCCGGCCGCCAGATCGACGTCCGCACCCCACCGGGCATTCGGGCCCAGCAGACGCTGGACATGCTCAACTCGGACTGGCCGATCGGCCCGGTCGGCGTCGGCACCCTGGCCGCGCCGGACATGGTCAAGCCGGTGGAGACCACCATGGAGGCACTGTGGTGGGACCGTCCGTTCGCCCTCGACGGCGTGGATCTTGGCGCCAGCGTGGCGACCCTGCACCTGACGTCGTCCTACGGTGCGCGCCAAGACATCCGCATCCACACCGACGACGGTGGCTGGGTCGATCGGTTCGAGCTCGAGACGCAGGCGCCGAAGATCAACTCGTGGCATGACATCGACGCGGTGTTGAGCAAGACCGGCGCCCGCTACTCCTACCAGGTCGCCAAGGTCGACAACGGGCACTGCGACCCGGTCGCGGGCACCAACACCGGTGAATCTCTGCCCCTGGCATCGATTTTCAAGTTGTACGTGCTGCACGCCGTGGCGGGCGCCGTCCAGGCCGGCACCGTCTCCTGGGACGATCAGCTGACCGTCACCGACAAGAGCCGGGCGGTGGGCTCGTCCGGTTTGGCTTTGCCTGCCGGAGCGCAGGTTTCGGTTCGGACGGCCGCCGAGAAGATGATCGCGACGAGCGACAACACGGCGACCGATCTGCTGATCGGACGGCTGGGCACGCACGCCATCGAGGAAGCGCTCGCCACCGCCGGTCACCACGACCCGGCCGGCATGACGCCGTTCCCCACGATGTACGAGCTGTTCTCGGTGGGCTGGGGCAAGCCCGATCTGCGCGAGCAGTGGCAACACGGGTCTCCGCAAGTGCGGGCCCGACTGCTGGCGCAGGCGAATGAAACCCCCTACGAACCGGATCCGACGCGCGCCCACACCCCGGCGTCGTCGTATGGCGCGGAGTGGTACGGCAACGCCGAGGACATCTGCCGGGTCCATACGGCCCTGCAGTCCGACGCCGTGGGCCGGGCCGCGCCGGTCAAGCAGATCCTGTCCGCGGTGTCGGGCATTCAGCTGGACCGCAACGTCTGGCCATACATCGGCGCGAAAGCCGGTGGGCTGCCGGGTGATCTGACCTTCAGCTGGTACGCCGTCGACAAGACGCAGCAGCCGTACGTGGTGAGCTTCCAGCTCAACTGGCCGCGCGACCACGGGCCGACCGTGACCGGGTGGATGCTGCAGGTCGCCAAGCAGGCCTTCGCGCTGATCGCGCCGCGATAACGGTAACAGGAGCAGCGCCCGACGCCCGGCCCTTGCGCGTTGTGACGCACACCACAGGCCAGCTGGGACTTTTGGCCCTTCCGACGAGTGTGCCGCCCGACGAGACTGCAGAACTTGCCAGAGTCGAGGTCCGAACGGAAAAGAGGTGGGGCGGTTGTCTGTGCAGATGCGCCACGATCGGCGGCAACTGAAAGTGGCTGCGTCTCACGACGTTCTCGACCGCACAGACGCGTGCGGTGGCACACGGTGACCGGGGACTCGGCAGCGCTGGCACCGCGCCGCGAGGTGATCCAACTCGATGAATTCGAGGCGATGCGGCTGCTGGCCAGCGTCGACCATGGGCGGGTGGTGTTCAACGACAAGGCCTTGCCCACGATCCGCCTGGTCAACCATCTCGTCGACGACGGGCGGATCATCGTGCGTACCCGCCTGGCGGCCAAAGTTTCCACCGTGGTGCGATCGGGCGCCGACGCCGGTGTGGTGATGGCCTATGAAGTCGACAGCCTGGATCCCGAGCGGCGGGCGGGCTGGACCGTGGCGGTTACCGGGTGGGCGACCATGATCACCGACCCCCAACAACTCGCGCGCTACGAACAACTTCTGCACCCGTGGGTGAACATGACCATGGACACGATGATCGCGATCCGACCGGAAATCATCACCGGCATGTGCATCGTGGACGGCGCTTCCGAATAGCAAATCGGTCGCGCCGCTGATGGTGACTACCGACGGAGCGTCCAACAGCCGCCGCGGTAATGCAGGTCGGTGCGACTGACCGGCGCAATGTCGATCCGCCAGAACGATTTCGCGGGGGCGTCGAGCGCCAGCAGGATCGCCGCCCGGATCACCGCGGGGTGCGTCACCGCGACCGTGGCCACCACGTTTTCGGTCAACGATTTCAGCCATCGGTCCACCCGCTGGATCAGCTCGGTGATCGACTCGCCGCCGTGCGGAGCGCGGGCCGGATCGGTCAGCCAGACCATCAGGTCGCCGCGCGGCACGTCCTGTAGCCTCTTGCCCTGCCAGGGGCCGCAATTCAGGTCGGCCAACCGCGGATCCACGGTGGCGTCCAATCCCAGCAAGTCCGCCGTTTGCCGGGCGCGTTGCTCGGGCGCGGTGAAACCGCTTACGCCGCAGCGGAAATGAGCGGCTGTGGCCTCGGCCTGGCGACGACCCATGTCGTTGAGCGGTTCGTCGGCGGGAAACCGGGCGGCCGCCAAGGCGTCGGTCATCGCGTGCGCCACCAGTGTCAGCCGGACGACCTGGGTCACGCCGCGATGCTCGCCGCCCGGTCGCTCCCGGTGCGCTCCCCGAGCAGCCGCCCGGCGAGCGTCGCGAACACCACACCGATGGTCACCCACAACACCAGCTGCGCGGCCAGTGCCAGCAGCCTGAACTGGTACAGGACGTCGGCCGGAAAGCCCGGATAGACGATTGTCCCGGATGCGTCGAGCAGCGGTTCGGGTGTCTCGTCGACGCTTGGAAGCAGCAGCATCACCACCGCGACGGCCGCGACGTATGCGCCTGCTGCCAGCAGCCACCCGTGCCACGCGCCGAACCGGCTGGCCAGCAACCGCGCCAGCCACACCGCGGCGAGGGCCAGCACCACCGACGCCAGCACCATCACCAGGTACCAGCCGGTGCGCGTCCCGACGGTGTCCGCTTGCCCCACCGCCGGTGGATTCGGCGGATACTTCACGAACGGCACCAGGTAGACCGCGACGAACGCCGCCGCCGCGAGCAACAGCGAAAGCGCCCGCACCCCAACATCTTTGGCGCGCGCCATGACCACGCAGAACAGCACCGCGAACAGCGCGCCCACCGCGACACCGAAGATCAGCACACCGAAACCCAGCCCGGCGTTGGACTGCACCCCACGGCTGAACAATTCGGCGCCGTGCTCGTGCACGCCATGGGCGTTCTCGGCGTCGGCTCGGCCGTCCTCGAAAGCGATCGCGCGACCGATCACCGGCTCGGCGCACAGGCGGGCGAAGACGAAAGCCAGCGCCGCACCGATCGCGCCCGCCAGCAGGCCGCGCCCGATCAGACGCTTCTCCACGGGATCAGTGGCAAGGGAAGCCGAGCAGATGGCGCGCGTCGTGCAGGAACTCGTGCACGTGCGAATCACCGCCGAACAGCGACACGGCGCCCTGTTCAACGCCGACGAAGTACAGCGCCATCAGCGCCAGGAACGCCGTCGCGGTCAACCAGAGCGCGGCGCTGGCCGCCGACAGGTCAACGGATCGGACACGGACAACTCGCTGGCGATTGGACACCGTCGGCTCCTTCTGGGGATTGCGCGTCCCCGTTGGCTACGACGAGTTTCGGGTCTGACTGTGGACAGTGGCGCGACCGTTCTGGAATTTCACCAGATTCCGTTACTCGTCAGGGCAGACGTCAGTAAACCACGGGCGGCCGGACAAGCGAAACGGGCGGCGGTCCCGTCAGAGACCAGTCCGGTGGTGGCGATCCGCTTCGCCCGGCTCCGCCGCGCTCGCGATCGCCACGCCGCCCGTTTCGAATTGTGCCTACGGCGTTTCGGGCGCGGCGTGCGCCCCGGCCTTCGCCAGGTCCGGCTCGGCCGGCGGCTTGCGGGCCCCGGTGAAGGTGAACACCGCGTCCTCGCCGGCGCTCTCGCCGTCCCAGTTGTCCACGTCGACCGTGACCACCTGTCCCGGCCCGACCTCTTCGAACAGGATCTTCTCCGACAGCTGGTCCTCGATCTCGCGCTGGATGGTGCGCCGCAACGGACGGGCGCCCAGCACCGGATCGAAGCCGCGCTTGGCCAGCAACGCCTTGGCCTTGTCGGTCAGCTCCAGAGCCATGTCCTTGGTCTTGAGCTGGTTGGCGACCCGGCTGATCATCAGGTCGACCATCTTGATGATCTCGTCCTTGGTCAGCTGGTGGAAGACGATGATGTCGTCGATGCGGTTGAGGAACTCCGGGCGGAAGTGCTTCTTCAGCTCGTCGTTGACCTTCTGCTTCATCCGCTCGTAGTTGTTCTCACCGCCACCCTGGGTGAAGCCCAGGCCGACCGGCTTGGAGATGTCGGACGTACCGAGGTTCGAGGTGAAGATCAGCACGGTGTTCTTGAAGTCCACCGTGCGCCCCTGGCCGTCGGTGAGCCGGCCGTCCTCGAGGACCTGCAACAGGCTGTTGTAGATCTCCTGGTGCGCCTTCTCGATCTCGTCGAACAGCACCACCGAGAACGGCTTGCGCCGCACCTTCTCGGTGAGCTGGCCGCCCTCCTCGTAGCCGACGTATCCCGGCGGGGCGCCGAACAGCCGCGACGCGGTGAACCGGTCGTGGAACTCGCCCATGTCGATCTGGATGAGCGCGTCGTCGTCGCCGAACAGGAAGTTGGCCAGCGCCTTGGACAGCTCGGTCTTACCGACGCCGGACGGGCCGGCGAAGATGAACGAGCCCGACGGGCGCTTGGGGTCCTTCAACCCGGCGCGGGTGCGACGGATCGCCTTGGAGACGGCCTTGACGGCGTCCTCCTGGCCGATGATCCGCTTGTGCAGCTCGTCCTCCATCCGCAGCAGGCGGGTGGTCTCGGCCTCGGTCAGCTTGAACACGGGGATACCGGTCCAGTTGCCCAGCACCTCGGCGATCTGCTCGTCGTCGACCTCGGCGACCACGTCGAGGTCGCCGGAGCGCCACTGTTTTTCGCGCTCGGCCCGCTGGGCCACCAGTTGCTTCTCCCGGTCGCGCAGGCTGGCGGCCTTCTCGAAGTCCTGCGCGTCGATCGCGGACTCCTTCTCCCGGCGCGCGTCGGCGATCTTCTCGTCGAACTCACGCAGGTCTGGCGGCGCGGTCATCCGGCGGATCCGCATCCTCGCACCCGCCTCGTCGATCAGGTCGATCGCCTTGTCCGGCAGGAACCGGTCGTTGATGTAGCGGTCGGCCAGCGTGGCGGCGGCCACCAGCGCCGCGTCGGAGATCGACACCCGGTGGTGCGCCTCGTAGCGGTCGCGCAGCCCCTTGAGGATCTCGATGGTGTGCTCCACCGTCGGCTCCCCCACCTGCACCGGCTGGAAGCGGCGCTCCAGGGCGGCGTCCTTCTCGATGTACTTGCGGTACTCGTCGAGCGTGGTGGCGCCGATGGTCTGCAGCTCGCCGCGGGCCAGCTTCGGCTTGAGGATGCTCGCCGCGTCGATCGCGCCCTCGGCGGCGCCCGCCCCGACGAGCGTGTGCAGCTCGTCGATGAACAGGATGATGTCGCCGCGCGTGTTGATCTCCTTGAGCACCTTCTTCAGGCGCTCCTCGAAGTCGCCGCGGTAGCGCGAGCCGGCCACCAACGAACCCAGGTCGAGGGTGTAGAGCTGCTTGTCCTTCAGCGTCTCCGGCACCTGACCGTGCACGATGGCCTGCGCCAGGCCCTCGACGACGGCGGTCTTGCCGACGCCGGGCTCGCCGATCAGCACCGGGTTGTTCTTGGTGCGCCGGCTCAGCACCTGCATGACGCGCTCGATTTCCTTCTCGCGGCCGATGACCGGATCGAGCTTGCCCTCCATCGCCGCGGCCGTCAGGTTGCGCCCGAACTGGTCGAGCACCAACGACGTGGAAGGTGAGCCGGACTCTCCGCCCCGGCCACCGGTCCCGGCCTCGGCGGCCTCCTTGCCCTGGTAGCCGGAGAGGAGCTGGATGACCTGCTGGCGCACCCGGGTCAGCTCGGCACCCAGCTTCACCAGCACCTGGGCGGCCACGCCCTCACCCTCGCGGATGAGCCCGAGCAGGATGTGCTCGGTGCCGATGTAGTTGTGGCCGAGCTGCAGCGCCTCGCGCAGGCTCAGCTCCAGAACCTTCTTGGCGCGCGGCGTGAACGGGATGTGGCCCGACGGCGCCTGCTGACCCTGGCCGATGATCTCCTCGACCTGGCTGCGGACGCCCTCGAGCGAGATGCCCAGCGACTCGAGTGACTTGGCCGCGACGCCCTCGCCCTCGTGGATCAGGCCCAACAGGATGTGCTCGGTGCCGATGTAGTTGTGGTTGAGCATCCGGGCCTCTTCTTGCGCCAGGACGACGACCCTGCGGGCACGGTCGGTAAAACGTTCAAACATCGGTGGTTACCTGCTCTCCCTCACCATCGGTACTGGCCTCTTAGTGGCCCACCGGTCCCGTCGGGGCCGGAATCGCATACCTGCCATCCACTGTAATGGTCGGCCTGCCAGGGGGCATAACCTTGCGGTTCCTTGCCGTTCAAGACCCGCAGCCCCGTTTCGGGCGATCTCCCCTGTGCTTACAGCGCCGTAACCCGACCAACGTGGCCGGGTGCCAATTCGTTTCCTCAACCCACGGCCGGGCCTTTCGCCGCGAGCGAAACGACAAACCGGCGCCAGGGCCGCTTGCAGCCCAGGCGCCGGTTTCGGGCGTTTGTCAGGTCGCCGCGTGGAACGCGTCGATGACGTCGGCGGGGATGCGGCCCCGGGTCGACACGTTGTGGCCGTTGCGGCGGGCCCATTCGCGGATCGCCGCGCTCTGCTCGCGGTCGATCGCGCCGCGGCCGCGCCCGGAGCCGGAACGCCCACGCCGCCGGCCGCCGACCCGGCGGCCGGCTTCCACCCACTGCTTCAGGTCGTTGCGGAGTTTCGCGGCATTCTTGGACGAAAGGTCAATCTCATAGGTCACCCCGTCAAGCCCGAATTCGACCGTTTCGTCGGCTGCGCCGGCACCGTCGAAATCATCGACCAAGGTGACGGTCACTTTTTTCGCCATTAGCTTATCCTCGCATTTCGTCCTGAGCAGTTGCCGAGCAGATTGGCTGCGCCTCCCCGGGTCATCAATCTGCCATAACAAGGCAGCATACTCAATCCGGCCGCAAGGCGCACAGTTGCACTTTTCAACCGGAGTGTGGCCGCACAATCGGGAACAAAACTGTCTCGCGAATTGACAAGCCGGTCAAAGTCATCAACAACCGATCGATACCCATTCCGGTTCCAGTGCACGGCGGCATCGCATACTCGAGGGCGGCGAGAAAGTCTTCGTCGAGCACCATGGCTTCGTCATCGCCGGCCGCCGCGGCGCGCGCTTGCGCGGCGAATCTCTCCCGCTGCACCACGGGGTCGTTCAATTCGGAGTACCCAGTGGCCAGTTCGACCCCGCGGATGTAGAGGTCCCACTTCTCGGTCACGCCCGGGATGCTGCGGTGCTGACGCGTCAAAGGCGTTGTCTCAACCGGAAAGTCCCGCACGAAGGTGGGCGCGGTGAGCGTGTTGCCCACCGAGTGCTCCCAGAGTTCCTCGACCAGCTTTCCGTGCCCGTAGCCGCGATCGCGGGGGATTTCCACGCCGAGCCGGTCCGCGATCGCCCACAGGCGGTCGGCCGGCGTCTCGGGGGTGATCTCTTCACCGAGTGCCGCCGACAGCGACGGGTACATTTGAATCGACGCCCATTCTCCGTCTATGTCGTAGACAGTGCCGTCGGGCAGCGGTAGTTGTCGGGTTCCGATCGCCTCATCGGCAACCTCCTGAATAAGCTCGCGGGTGACGACCGCCGAATCGTCATAGGTTCCGTACGCCTGGTAGGTCTCCAGCATGGAGAATTCCGGGGAATGCGTGGAATCCGCACCTTCGTTTCGGAACACTCGATTTACTTCGAAGACCTTGTCGAAACCACCGACGACGCAGCGCTTGAGGAACAGTTCCGGGGCGATCCGCAGGTACAGATCGATGTCGAGCGCATTGGAATGCGTGACGAACGGCCGCGCCGCGGCGCCGCCCGCCAGAGTCTGCAACATCGGCGTTTCGACTTCGAGAAACCCGCGCCGTTCGAGCGCGTTGCGTATCGCGCGGACCAGGGCGATTCTCTGCCGCGCGACCGTGCGGGCCTGGGGCCGCACGATGAGGTCGACGTAGCGCTGCCGCACCCGAGCCTCTTCACTCATCTCCTTGTGCGCCACCGGCAGCGGTCGCAAGGACTTGGCCGCCATCTGCCAGGAATCGGCCAGAACGGACAATTCGCCGCGGCGTGAGCTGATCACGTTGCCGTGCACGTAGACGATGTCGCCGAGGTCGACGTCGGCTTTCCACGCGTCCAGCGATTCGCGGCCCACCTTGTCGAGGCTGAGCATCACCTGCAGGCTGGTGCCGTCGCCCTCCTGCAGGGTCGCGAAGCACAGTTTCCCGGAGTTGCGCGCGAAGATCACCCGGCCGGCGACGCCGACGACGTCGTCGGTCGCGGTGTCGACCGGCAGGTCGGGATGGTCGGCGCGCACCTGCGCCAGGGTGTGGGTGCGTTCGATGGCGACCGGATAGGGCTCACGGCCCTCCGCCAGCAAGCGAGCGCGCTTGTCTCGGCGGATGCGGAACTGCTCGGGCAGGTCGACTGCGGCATCCTCACTGGCGTCACTCACGAGCTGCCAGCTTAAATGACCTCGCGGGGGCGGCTCTTACTGGCGGCCCGCCGAGATTGCCGTCATGGTGGTTGTTCCGGTCGCAGCCACGACCACTGGGGCAATCTCGGCGGCGAAAACTCAGCGCGCGGTCTTCAGCCGGCCGCGCTGGGCGTCGCGGTTGCGCTCGAATACCAGCCGCAGTCCGTGCAGGGTCAGATGCTGGTCGTAATGGCTGGCGGTGTGCAGCTCGGGCAGCAGCAACGGTGCCGTGTGTCCCGTGGCCACCACCGCCACGTCGTCGCCGGCGAAGCCCTCGACGTCCTCGCGGATGCGCCCCACCAGACCGTCGACCAGCCCGGCGAAGCCGAACACCGCACCGGACTGCATGCATTCGACCGTGTTCTTGCCCACCACCGACCGGGGGCGGGAGAGTTCGACCCGGCGCAGCGCGGCGGAGCGGGCCGCGGCGGCGTCCGAGGACACCTGCACGCCCGGGGCGATCGCGCCGCCGAGGAATTCGCCCTTGGCCGACACCACGTCCACGCAGATCGAGGATCCGAAGTCGATGACGATGGCGGCGCTCTGGAACCGGTGGAATGCGGCCAGGCAGTTGACGATTCGGTCGGCGCCGACTTCCTTCGGGTTGTCGACCAGCAGCGGGATGCCGGTGCGCACGCCGGGCTCGATCAGCACGTGCGGCACCGACGGCCAGTACTGGTCGAGCATGATCCGCACCTCGTGCAGCACCGACGGGACGGTGGACAACGCGGCGGCGCCGGTGAGCCGCTCGGAGTCGTCGCCGATCAGTCCGTCGATGGTCAGGGCCAGCTCGTCGGCGGTGACTTCGGACTCGGTCCGGATCCGCCACTGCTGCACGACCTTTGCGTGCTCCTTGGACCCGGAGATCAGCCCCACGACGGTGTGGGTGTTACGGACGTCGATGGCCAGCAGCACGGTTACCGCGCAACGATTCGGGGATCCAACAGCTCGGCGGCGTCTGCGGGAACGAAGGCCGGGTCGTCGCCCAGGTCGATCGGCTTGTTATCGGCGTCGACGAAGACGATCCGCGGCCGGTAGGCCCGGGCCTCGGCCTCTTCCATGGTCCCGTATGCGATGAGGATCACCAGATCGCCGGGGTGCACCAGATGGGCCGCGGCGCCGTTGATTCCGATCACGCCGCTGCCGCGTTCCCCGGTGATCGCGTAGGTGACCAGGCGGGCACCGTTGTCGATGTCGACGATGGTCACCTGTTCGCCCTCGAGCAGGTCCGCCGCGTCCATCAGGTCCGCGTCGATGGTCACCGAGCCGACGTAGTGCAGGTCAGCCTGCGTGACGGTGGCGCGGTGGATCTTCGACTTGAGCATCGTCCGTAGCATCAATTCCTCCAAGATGATTCACGGGTGTCCCGATATCCGTCCGGCCCCACGGGTGCCGGCGAAGTTTCGATCTCGAGCGCGATGTTGTCCAGCAGCCTGGTGCTGCCCAACCGGACGGCGACAAGCAGCCGGCCGGTCCTGCCGGCGCCCAACGGGCCCAGGTCCGGGGCGCGCAACTCGAGGTAGTCGACCGTGAGCTCGGGCACCGCGTCGAGCACCGCGCGCGCCGCGTCCAGCGCGGCCCGGGGCCCGGCATCGGCGGCGTGCGCGGCCGCGGTCAGCGCCGCCGACACCGCCACGGCGGCCTCGCGCTGCACCGGATCGAGATAACGGTTGCGCGACGACATGGCCAGCCCGTCGGCCTCGCGGACCGTGGGCACGCCGACCACGACGACGTCGATGTTGAGGTCGGCGACCATCTGCCGGATCAGCACCAGTTGCTGATAGTCCTTCTCGCCGAAGAACACTCGGTCCGGGCGCACGATCTGCAGCAGCTTGCACACCACGGTCAGCACGCCGGCGAAGTGGGTCGGTCGCGGGCCGCCCTCGAGGTCGGCGGCCAGCGGGCCGGGCTGCACGGCGGTGCGAAGGCCGTCGGGGTACATCGCGGCCGCCGTCGGCGCGAAGACGATTTCGACGCCCTCGCCGCGAAGCAGCTCCAGGTCGGCGTCCAGGGTCCGCGGATAGGCGTCGAGGTCTTCCCCGGCGCCGAACTGAAGCGGGTTGACGAAGATCGACACCGCCACCACCGCGCCGGGCACCCGCTTGGCAGCGCGGACCAGGGTGAGGTGACCCTCGTGCAGCGCGCCCATGGTCGGCACCAGCATCACCCGGCGGCCGGTGTGGCGCAGCGCCCGGCTGACGTCGCTGACGTCGCGCGGGCGCGAGTAGACGTTGAGTTCGCCGGCCTTGAAGGCGGGCGGATTGCCCGGTCTCATCCCGCCAGCACCTCGACGACATCGGCGGGCGCGTGGGCGCGCCGGGCGGTCCGCAGGGCGTTCACCCGATAGGCCTGCGCCAGTTCCGAGTCGACCTCGTCCAGCGCGGCAAGGTGCCCCGCGACCGCTGCGGCGTCGCCGCGCGCGACCGGGCCGGTCAGCGCGGCCTGCCCGCGTTGCAGGGTGTTCTCCAGCGCCGCCCGGGCCAGCGGGCCGACGATGCGTTCGGCGATGCCGCCGGGCTGGTCGTCAACGGATTGCTGCCCGAGCAGTTCGCTGCCGCGCAACGCGGACCGCAACGCCTCGAGCGCGTCGGCGACCACCGTCACCAGGTGGTTGCCGGCGTGCGCCAGGGCGGCGTGGTAGAGCACCCGCGCTTCCTCGCGCACGCAGAACGGTTCGCCACCCATTTCCAGGACGAGCGACTGCCCGACCGCATAACCCACGTCGTCGGCCGCGGTGATGCCGAAGCAGGTGTCGGGCAGCCTGCTGATGTCCTCGTCGGACCCGGTGAACGTCATCGCCGGGTGTATCGCCAGCGGTATGCAACCGTCTTGGGTCAGCGGCGCGAGGATCCCGACGCCGTTGGCGCCGGAGGTGTGGGCGACGATCGTCCCCGGCCGCACGGAGGACGTCGCGGCCAACCCGGACACCAGGCCCGCGAGTTCGCTGTCGGGCACGGCCAGCAGCAGCAGCTCGGCGCCGGCGGCGACGTCTGGTGGGGGCATCACCGGGGTATCGGGCAGCCAACGCTGCGCCCGCTGCCGGGACGTGTGGGAGATGGCGCTGCACGCCACGACGACGTGGTCGGCGCGCTCCAGCGCGACACCGAGCGCGGTGCCCACCCGGCCGGCCGAGATGATCCCCACCTTGAGCCTGGCCGGGCGCAAACCGTCGAACTGCACCATCGCAGACGACCTCACAGATTTCTTCGTTCGTTCCGGTCCCACCCCGTGGGTACCGTTCGGTCACTAAAACTGTAGTCGATTACCCTGCGGCACCCAATGTGAGGAAGCTCCCAGCTCAGGCGTCGCGGCGACGACGGCGGCCGCCCTCCGACGGCTGGACCTGCAGCCGCGCCAACAGGTCGGCGACCGACTGGCCGCCGGTCTGGGCGGCCTCGCCCAGGCTGTCCCTGCCTTCGGGTTCGGGACCGCCGTGCCGGGGTGCGTGTTCCGGCAACGGCGGCGGGGCAAGCCGCGGTGGTGGTTGCTCGGCGACCGGGGGCGGCGAGTGGGGCGGCGGTGGCGGCGGAGGCGTGGCGGGGACGGGAGGTGGTGGCGCGAACGCGGGCTCGTTGGGGGGCTCATGCCGGGGCTCGCTCGTGGGCGCAAAGTTGCGCACACCGTAGTCGCGGTATTCGGCCGAGTGCCGGGACCGCGCCCGGCGCCCGGACTCGGCGTACGGCGGCGGGTTCACCGGCTCGACGGGCGGGGGCGCCCAGGCCTGGTCCGGTTCCGAATGGCGGGCGCGGCGCCGCCGGCCCTGCGTCTCGTCGGCCGGCGCAGCGGGGGCGTCGGAGCCGGCCCAGTGGCTACCCGGGGCGCCGGGCGGCAACCACAGTCCGGACGCGCCGACCGGCTGCCAACCCGGCGCTTGCGGCTGGGGTTCGGGCTCGGGCGCCGGCGGGGGCGGTGGGGAGGGCTGGCGCGGTTCGAATCTCGGTTCCGGTTGCGGCGGCGCGACGCTGTACGCCGGCTCTGGCTGGGAGGGCGGCGGCGGCTCCTGCGGCGCTTCGTACTGGTAATGGGGCCGCTCCCGGCGGGGCAGAGGCTGGGTCTGGGGCTGCCGGGGCGGCAACAGCGGTTCCTCGGGGACGTCGATGATCGCCGTTTCGTCGGCGCGGCCGGTCGCGTTGTCCTGGGGGACGGACGTGACCCGGTCGCTGGCCACCCAGTCGTAAGGCGCGTCGCGCGGGGTCTCGCCGTTGCGGTCCCACTCGCTGTACGCGCGCTCGGGCGCCGCCTCGGTCTCCGGCTTCTCCAGGGCCGGCCGCTGGGCGAGATCGGTGTCGAACAGGATCTCCAGGCTGGTGCGCAGCGCGCTCAGCTCCGCGCGCAGTTCGGCCAGGTCGTCGGCGGCCTGGGCGCGCAGCTCGGAGGCCAGCTCGCGGCGTAGCTGGGACTCCACGGTCAGCTCGTATTCGCGCCGGGCCGAGATCTCCCGGTCGAGCTGCAGGTCGTACACCAGCTTCAGGTCGCGGACGCGGGACTGGTCCGCGTCACTCTGGCGGCGGTACAGCACCGACACGAAGGCACCGGCGACTGCGGCCCACAGCGCCAGGATTACAGCGAGCTTGAGGAGTTCCACCCGATTGGTGAAAACCAGCGCGGAGCTGGCCCCTATCGCAAGGACCAGCAACGCGGTCAAGAGCACCCACCCCGGCCTGCGGCCGCCGCGCCGAACCCGGGCGCCGCGGGACAGAACGGTCATGGCCTGACTGTACCTGCGCGAGGTCAATCCGCGTGTCGCCCTACTCCGGCGATTCTCACGCGGGTTGCGGGGGCGTGAGCAGCGGGTTAGTTTTCCGCCCCCTCGCCGTGCTCGGGTTGATCCGGGGGCGACTTGCAGCAATGCTGCAGCCACAGCGCGGCGACGAGTAGCGCCAGTGCGCTGACGGCCGCGACCACGGCGCCGGTCGTGTCCTCGGCGGCCGCCCGCAGCCAGGATCGCCGCGGCAGGAAGTACACCAGCACCCCTACCCACCAACCCAGCGTCAGCGCGCCCACCCAGGCCGACGCCTTGGCGACCATCAGGCCACGCGCCACGGCCAGCGGGTGCAGCCAGCCGGGGCCGACGCCGATCTCGCCGTCGTTGATCTTGGCCCGCACGTGGCGCGCCCACAGCGCCTCGGCGACGGCCACCGCGAGCAACGACAGGCCCGTCCACACCGTGATCGGTGGGAAC